>CAYJCI010000162.1:0-4976 GCA_964368595.1 uncultured Desulfovibrionaceae bacterium | reverse complement strand
CATAGTGATGGGTCAAAAGCCCAAGGGCAACGCCTGCTTTTTCAGAAATCTTTTTAAATGTGGTTTCTACATAACCAAATTCACCAAAAAGTTCTTTTGCAGCTGTGAGTAGGGCATCTTTCTTAGTTTGTTGCATGTTATTCCTGTAAAGTTTAACTTTGCTAATGCAGTGCTAACTTTTAGACATTTTATTTCACGATGTCAATGTATTATCATGTTGTAAAAAAGTGCTAAGCGCTAGAAAAATCATACAAATTCCCATAATTACGCCAAAGCTAAATACAGCAGAAAATGTGCCCCACAAGAATAAATAACCACACAAAAGCGGAGCTAGACTTTGGGCAAAGCGTAAAACTGTGCCATTTACTGCCATTAATATTCCGCGGCCACTGCATGGAGCAAGTGTGGTTAATGAGCTCATAATAGTAGGGTAGCTTAAACCTTGGCCCAATCCATAAAAAAGTACAGGGATTGTCAGCAACCAAATGGAAAATTCTTTAGACCAAAAAAGCAAGCAAGTCATGGATAATATAAAGAAACATACTCCAAGGCATACAGTTAGCCTTGCATGTAAAAGCCTACTTAATGGGGCAAGGAATACTGTTGCTATGGCTGTACCAAGTGAGGATATGGCAAAGAGCATTCCAATTTGCACGGGGCTTGCTGAATAATTGGTGCTGGTAAAAAGCGGAAAGTATGTTATCATAGGACCATAGAGTATACAAAACGCACATAGAGTTAAGCTAAAGTGAAAGAGAGTATTTTTTTGTAAAATATATCCTTTCATTTCTTTAGCGTAGGCCTGTATGGTGCTATTTTGTTTAATGGTAGGTACTTGAGTAAAATAACCCAAGGCCGCCACTGGCAAAGCAAGTAGTGATAAACGAAGCGACCATTGCCAGCCAATTTCACCCAAAATTCCACCAAGCGCAGGAAATATGGCGGCACCAAAACTTAAAGCTGTGGCGGCTTTGCCCATAACCATAAGCCTTGTTTTGTCATCTCTATATATATCGCCCACAATGGTTGTGTATAAAACACCAAGGCAAGCGGCACCACAACCTTGCAAAATGCGCCAAAAAACAAAAAGCTCAATGCTAGTTGTTAAGGATGCAAAAAATCCACCAATAGAAAATAATATAAGACAGGGTATTAATACAACTTTACGCCCAAACCTGTCTGCCAAAATTCCACCAATGGGGGCAAGAAAAATACCAGGAAGGGTAAATGAATATACAAAAATACCCAAGTATGCTTCAGAAATATTCAAAGCCTGTGCCATGGCAGGAAGCACAGGTAGAATACTAGAAACACCCATAACGGTAATGAGGGCAGTACCGTAAATTAAGATGTTTTGACGGCTCAAGCCCTTCGTCCTTTGCGGCGGTGGCTGTCCTCGGCATATTCGCCAAGCAGTTTTAAGCGTCTATCCACAAGGTCATAAAGGCTATTAGGAGTAAATGTATCATTTTTGCGCCTTTTACCCACAGGCATGCCCATGAGTAGCTCAAGCGCTTCATCAATATGTTTCACAGGATATATGGCAAATTTATTATCTTTAACAGCATCAATAATGCGTGGGGATAGTAGTAAATGCTCCACATTGTCATGTGGTAATATTACTCCTTGAGTGCCTGTAAGCCTGTGCCTTGCACACACCTTGAAAAAACCTTCAATTTTGCGGCTAACACCGCCAACAGCCATAATTTGGCCAGATTGGCTAAGCGCACCAGTAAAGGCAAGGTCAAGTCGAACTGGCACCTCTGCAATGGCGGAGAGTAGGGCCACAAGCTCAGCACCAGAGGCAGAATCACCCTCAATGCCGGCATAGCTTTGTTCAAAATAAAGACTACCAGTCAAAACAAGCGGCCTGCGTCTTGCAAACATTGAAACTAAATAGCTTTTTAAAATCATCATGGCCTTGGTGTGAATGGGCCCACCAAGCTCAGCTTCACGCTCAAGGTCAATAATACCACCATGACCAACACCAACAGTACAAGATATTTGATGAGGCAAACCAAATTCAAAATCACCATGAGAGCTTACGGAAAGGCCGTTTACTTGACCAATTGCATTGCCAGAAGTACGCACCTTGATAAACTCACGGTCGTACTCCTCCATAAATATTTCTTCCACAAGATTGGCACGATAGATTTTATCATCCAGCGCGGCTTCTAAAATCTCATGGTTTACAACTTGCAATTTACGGTTTTCTGCAATGGTTGAAGCTTCAATCATAATATCACGTAAAAGCGGGAATTTAAGGCTTAGCTTGCGTTGGTCTTCAATTAAGCGAGAGCCATATTCAATCATCCAAGCAAGGCCACTTTTATCAAAAGTTAAGAGCTTTGCATCATCTATAATGCGCTTAATTCCATAGAGATATGACTTGATAGTTGAAGTGTTCCTTTCAGTTTGTTCTGAAAGATGTGCTTTAACTCTAAATAGTTTTTCAAAGCGTTCATCACTATTAATTAAAGTTTCATAAAGTCCATCACTGCCTATGAGGATAATCTTTATATTTAAGCTAATTGGCTCAGGTTCAATGCCCTTAGTGCGTATGGCACTATCGTGTCCTTCGCCAATATCTTCAATGCGCGCAAGGCCTGTGCGCAGTGCACGTAAAAGACCCTCCCATGCGTGAAAATGCTGTAAAACATCTTCAATTCTAATGAGCAAATAACCGCCATTGGCCTTGTGTAATGAGCCAGACTTAATAAGCTTAAAGTCAGTAATAAGTGTGCCCATTTCTGACTCACGCTCAATGCAACCAAGCAAATTGGAGGCTGTGGGATTATCCTCTAAAATAACAGGAGCACCCTTTGTATTGCTATTATCTACAAATATATTAACGTCATAGCGTGAAGGGTCAGTTTCATGTGCTTGTGGGTTAAATGGTGCATCAACCAAGCTTGGCATGCTACCACTTTGGGCAAAAGCTGGTTCTTTGGTAATGAAATTTTCCACATTATCAAGGATATTTTCCCACAATAATTTGAAATAATTTTCCAAAGCAGGGCTTGCATATTGGCGTAAGCATTGCTTTTCAGCTGGGGCTAAAAATTCATTCAAAGCTTTTTTGGTTACATCACGCTCAAGCTCACGCTCTTTTTCACGCAAGTCTTGCTCAGCGCGGCTCAAGCGGCGCATGAGCCCACTCATTGTGTGCAATAAAGTATCAGCTTTACGTTTAAAATTTTGTCGAACATCAGTATCTAGGCCTTCAAATTCCTCTTCACTAAGCCTTTTACCTTTTACTAAGGGGTAAAGGGTTAGGCCGCCACTGTCGTCCATATCAAGGTGAAAACCTTTGTTTTTTGCTATGCCATCCATTTCTTTAAGCAAAACTGACTTTTCTTCTTGAAAAACGTCAACCATCTTAGCCCTACGAGTTAGAAAGAAATCCGCCTCAAAGCGCCTTGGCAATTCTTTACGAATTTTACCCATAACGTCATGTAGGGTTTTCTTTAAAACTTTACCATGGCCTGCAGGTAAAGATACTAGGATGGGTTTATCTACATCAGAAAAATTATTTAAAAATACTAAATCTGGCGGGGTTTTGGCTTTTTGGGCGTGTGGGGCAAGGAATTCACGAACAATAAATGACCGCCCAAGATGAGAGCCACCAGACAAATATACATTGTACCCATCTTTTTTTATACGCAGAGCAAGCTCTAAAGCCTTTAAGGCACGCGGTTGCAACATGTGCTTCATGTTACTGCGTGCTGGCGGCTGTGGGATTTGTGAGCTATCATCCCATACAATATGTTTAGTATCAGTGGATACGCACAATTTATGTGGCGGAATGTCTTTAATTGGCATATGCCCTCGTTATTCTTCTGTATATAATTTTGCTAAAATTTCAGCCGCACCCTTATCAAGTAGGGCTTTGGCAAGCTTTGCGCCATTTTCTTTTGCTGTATTGGCAGGAGCACAAATTTGCTCTTTTAAGATGTTTGAGCCGTCAACATCAGCTACAAGGCCAGTAAGTTCAATATTATCATCTGCTTGTAAAGTAGCATAGCCTGCAATTGGTACTTGGCATCCACCTTCTAAGGTAGCTAAAAATGAGCGCTCTGCCTCTACGCAAACCCTTGTGGGTCTATGCTCCATAAAGGCTAAGGCATCAATAACATCCTGCCTTGAGCTTAAGCATTCAATACCAAGCGCCCCTTGCCCAACAGCAGGTAAGAATATATCAGCTTCAAGATTGTGCATATATGGTGCTGAAAGGCCAAGCCTTTTTACACCAGCAGCAGCAAGAACAATGGCGTCATATTCACCCTCTGTAAGTTTGCGTAAGCGTGTGTCCACATTGCCACGCAAGGGTGAAATGCGTAAATCTGGCCTTAAGGCTAATAGTTGTGATTGACGACGTAAAGAACTTGTACCAACATGCGCACCTTGAGGTAATGCTTGAAGGTTTGCAAAATTCACTGAAAGTAGAACATCTTGCGTAACTTCACGCTCAGGAATACAGGCAAGAATTAAACCATTAGGCAATACCATTGGCACGTCTTTCATGCTGTGTACGGCAAGGTCTGCCTTGCCTTCAAGTAGGGCGTCTTCAATTTCTTTAACAAAAAGACCCTTGCCGCCAACTTTAGCCAATGGTACGTCTAAAATCTTGTCACCCTTGGTTTTTATGCGTAAAAGCTCCACACTTAAACCTTCATGTTCTTTTTCAAGTAAAGCTTTAACATGTTCAGCTTGCCAAAGGGCCAATTGGCTACCACGTGTTGCAATAATTAATTTTTTCAATGTATTGTCCTTTCTTTTATAACGATTGGTCGCACGTCCTGTGCGACACAATCTCTCGCTAGCGTCATCTACGCTGGAAGTGAATTCCAGCTTGCTTTTGGCTAGCTCCCCTGCGGGGCTTGCCCACTTCCTGTGGGCTGAGGCTTTATTTTATAACGACTGGTCGCACGTCCTGTGCGACACAATCTCTCGCTAGCGTCATCTACGCTGGAAGT
>CAYJCI010000161.1:0-5030 GCA_964368595.1 uncultured Desulfovibrionaceae bacterium | reverse complement strand
ATGGAATCATACAAGCACAAAGATATCATCCTTGAAGTATATCGCCGCTTAAAATTAGAATATAAAGAATATCCACATATTGGTATCGTTTTACAAGCTTATCTAAAAGATGCTGAAAAAGACACCACAGACTTAATTGCTTGGGCTCGCGCCAACAATACCCCAATCTCCATCCGCCTAGTTAAAGGCGCTTATTGGGATTATGAAGTAGTAAAAGCTAAGCAAATGGGCTGGGAAGTACCTGTTTGGACAATTAAAGCTGACAGTGACTCTTGCTATGAACGTGTATCTTATCACATTCTTAAAAACAGTGACATTTGCCACTTTGCTTGTGCTTCACACAACGTTCGTACCATCTCAGCAGTAATTGAAATGGCTAAAGAATTGAATGTTGACGATTCACGCTACGAATTCCAAGTACTTTACGGCATGGCTGAGCCAGTACGTCGTGGTATCTTAAAAGTAGCTGGCCGCGTTCGTCTATATTGCCCATATGGTGACATGGTGCCTGGCATGGGTTACTTGGTTCGTCGCTTGCTTGAAAACACAGCCAATGAATCTTTCTTGCGTCAAAGCTTTGTTGAAGAAGCAAGCCTTGAAAAATTATTGGAAGATCCACACCTTACAGCCGATCGTGAACGTGCTGAACGTGCAGCAAACCGCAAAGCAGCGCCTGCTACTGAAGGCTTTGGCCCATTTGTGAATGAGCCCATGGCAGACTTTACACGCGCAGATCATCGTGCAGTTTTCCCTGCTGAAATTGCAAAAATTCGTGCCAATAGTCTTGGCAAAGTATATCCACTATATATAGGTGGTAAGAAAGTTGAAGTTGCAGACCGCATCCCCACAGTAAACCCATCCAAGCCTTCCGAAGTTCTTGGCCAAGTATGCCAAGGCGGCATTGCTGAAGTTGATATGGCCCTTGCTGCTGCTCGTGAAGCCTATCCTGCATGGCGTGATACTGACCCTGTCGAGCGTGCAAAGTACTTAGTAAAAGCTGCTGCCATTGCTCGTCGTCGTCAATATGAGCTTTCAGCTTGGCAAGTTTTGGAAGTTGGTAAGCAGTGGGATCAAGCTCAAGCTGACGTTGCTGAAGCCATTGACTTCTTAGAGTATTATGCTCGTGAAATGGAGCGTCTAGCCAAGCCTCGCCGTTTGGGTAATGCACCTGGTGAGCTTAACCACTACTTGTATGATCCAAAGGGTATTACAGCAGTTATTGCCCCTTGGAACTTCCCGCTAGCCATTAGCATGGGTATGGCCTCTGCTGCCATAGTTGCTGGTAACCCAGTAATTTACAAACCTGCTAACATTACAGGCATTATCGGCCACCACTTAGTTGAAATATTTGAAGAAGCTGGCCTACCAGCTGGTGTATTCAACTACGTTCCTGGTCGTGGTTCTGTTATGGGTGATTACTTAGTTGAGCATGAAGACATTAGCTGCATAGCCTTCACTGGTTCCATGGAAGTTGGCCTACGTATTGTTGAAAAAGCAGGCAAAACTGGTCCAAACCAAGCCAACGTGAAGAAGGTTATCTCTGAAATGGGCGGCAAAAACGCCATCATTATTGATGACGACGCCGACCTTGATGAAGCGGTACCACATATTCTTTACTCTGCATTTGCCTTCCAAGGTCAAAAGTGCTCAGCTTGTTCTCGTTTAATCATAACCGACACTGTGTATGATAAAGTGGTTGAGCGTCTTGTAGAAAGCGCAAAAGCCTTACAACTTGGACCTGCTGAAGATTGCACCTATGCTATGGGCGCTGTGGCTGATGCTGCTGCTCAAAAGAACGTACTTGAATATGTAGCCCTTGCTGAAAGCGAAGGCAACTTGCTTTACAAGAGTCCAGTACCAGAAGGCGAAGGATACTGGGTGCCTATCACTATAGTTGATGGCATTACCGAAAAGCATCGTATAGCTCAAGAAGAAGTGTTTGGCCCAGTACTTGCCGTAATGCGCGCTAAAGATTTTGACCATGCTATCGAACTTGCAAACAGCACTCGCTTTGCTCTAACTGGTGGTGTATTTAGCCGCTCACCAAAGCACTTGGATAAAGCACGCAAGAACTTCCGCGTGGGTAACTTGTACATCAACCGTAATAACACTGGTGCTCTTGTTGAGCGTCAGCCATTTGGCGGTGCTCGTATGTCAGGTGTAGGTACAAAGGCCGGTGGCCCAGACTACCTACTGCACTTCATGGATCCAAGAGTAATCACAGAAAATACCATGCGTCGTGGCTTTGCTCCTGTTGAAGAAGACGACGATTGGGACGCATAGAAATAAACTAGTTTGAAAGTGAATTACACTAACTTCTCAACCCCCAAAGGTTGAGAAGTTAGTGGCAACATGTTTGAGATTTGTTTTGAAAACATGCAATATTTAGCAGAAGGTTGGTGTGCATGGGTGATTTTGTTCAACAGTTGATCAATGGCCTAGCCGTAGGTAGTATTTATGCGCTGGTAGCGCTTGGATACACTATGGTTTACGGCATATTGAAGCTCATTAACTTTGCACATGGTGATTTATTCACCATCGGCGCTTACTGTGGTATGACCTTGCTAGTAAGTGCTGGACTTGCCGGTGCTTTGCCCGTGCCAGTTGCAATTATTTTAGTTTTCATCATGGTGGCGATATTTGTTGCTATGATGGGCTTTATGCTTGAGCGTGTGGCCTATAGGCCTTTGCGAAATGCTAGCCGTTTATCGGCCGTGGTATCTGCCCTTGGGGCGTCCATATTTTTCCAAAATGCTATCATGTTAGTATATGGTGCGCGCTTCTTCGTATATCCAGAAGTGGCCCGCCCATCATTTATGATAACCATTGGCTCTTGGGAAATACCAGGCATACGTATTTTAGTAATTCTTACTTCACTACTACTCATGCTTGCTTTGCATCTTTTTGTACATCGCACACGCACAGGTGCCGCCATGCGTGCAGTATCTATTGACCAAGGTGCCGCAAGACTAATGGGTATTAACGTTAACCGAGTCATCTCCATCGTATTTATGATTGGGCCTGGCCTTGGTGGTGCTGCTGGTATGATGGTTGGTATGTATTATGGCCAAATTGACTTTGTTATGGGTTGGAGCTACGGCTTAAAAGCCTTTACAGCAGCCATTTTAGGCGGAATTGGCAACATACCTGGCGCCATGCTTGGCGGTTTGCTACTCGGTGTTATTGAAGCCATGAGTGCAGCTTATATTGCCGCCGCTTGGAAGGATGTAATTGCCTTTGGCGTGCTAATTTGTATTCTTATTGTCCGTCCCACTGGTATCTTGGGCGAAAGGGTGGCTGATAAGCTATGAACATACGTCTTATACTCTCGGGCTTACTCATCGTAGGCGTTTTATTTCTACCAATGGTAGCAAATAAATATTGGATTGATGTTTGCGTAAGTATTGGGCTTTATGCTTGGCTTGCTCTTTCATTAAACGTAATCTTGGGCCAAGCTGGGCTTTTCCATATGGGGCACGCAGCATTCTATGCCATTGGCGCATATACTACTGCTGTACTTAACACCATGTTTGGCATTCCTGTACTTTATTTATTGCCATTGGCAGGTGTTGCTGCTGGGCTTTTTGCATTAATTGTAGCAAGACCCATTATTCACCTACGTGGTGACTATTTATTAATTGTAACCATTGGTATTGTTGAAATTGTGCGCCTAACACTGATTAACGACGTGGGTGGTGTATTTGGTGGTGCTAATGGTATCTTTGGTATTTCACGCCCTGAAGTGCTTGGAATGCGCATTGTTACCCCAACCCAGTTCTATTATTTTGTATGGGGTGGTGTGGCTTTAAGTGTGTTATTTTTTGCATGGCTTGCTCAGTCTCGCTTTGGGCGCGCCTTAAATTATATTCGTGAAGATGACACAGCAGCCAATGGTTGCGGTGTTAACGTAGCAAAATATAAATTAATTGCTTTTATTATTGGCGCTTGCTGGGCAGGAACTGCTGGTAATATTTTTGCCGCAAAAATGACCATCGTAACACCTGAGTCATTCTCCTTTACTGAGTCAGTTGTTATTTTTGCTGTGGTTATCTTAAGTGGTGGTAGTCAACTAGGCGTGCTTTTGAGTACATTTATCTTCATTGGCTTGCCTGAAATCTTACGTGAGTTCTCAAATGCTCGTATGCTCATTTTTGGTCTTGCCATGATGTGCATGATGATTTGGCGCCCACAAGGCCTTTTACCACCAGCTTTATACAAATATAAAGTTAACTTCTTTAATAGAGATGGAACACCAAAACAGCCACCAGCAAATGATGCAGGAGGCAAGATATGAGCTTATTAAAACTTGCTAATGTAACTAAGGTTTTTGGTGGCTTAACAGCCATGCAAGAAGTTAGTTTTAAGGTTGACCGTGGTAGTATTGTAGGTTTAATTGGGCCAAACGGTGCAGGCAAAACTACAGTTTTTAACTGCATTACCGGCAACTATACACCTGAAAAGGGTGAAATCTACTTCAAAACAGAGCTTATTACAGGTATTCCATCATATCAACTTGTAAAAAAAGGTATTGCTAGAACTTTTCAAAGTATACGTCTATTCCCACGTATGCAAGCTGTGGAAAACGTACTTGCAGGCCACCATTGTCGAATGACATCAGGTGTTGTTTCCTCCATGCTACGTTTACCTTGGCAAAGAAGAGAAGAAAGAGATGCCTTTGACCGCGCCATGCAAGAGCTTGCATTTGTTGGCATTGATGATCTTTATGCCGAACAAGCAGGAAGCCTTGCCTATGGTAAGCAACGTCTACTTGAAATTGCCCGTGCCTTGGCATCTGACCCTGAGCTACTCATTCTAGATGAACCAGCTGGCGGCATGAATGAACAAGAAACTGCTGAATTAATGGATCTTATCCACGCAATTCGCAAGCGCGGGATTACCGTATTACTAATTGAGCATGACATGCGCTTGGTAATGCACATTTGCCAAGAGTTGATTGTTCTTGAAAATGGGGCTGTTATCGCCAAGGATGTGCCTGAAAACATCCGCAATAACAAAGCCGTCATCGAGGC
>CAYJCI010000160.1:0-5065 GCA_964368595.1 uncultured Desulfovibrionaceae bacterium | reverse complement strand
AGCACCTTACTTTAGCTCTGGAAAGTATTTTCTTCTAAACCATAAAGAAATATTTGCAAATTCTATAAGTACAGGCACTTACACCAGTGGTCAAATAACAGTCATAAAAGCCTCATCAGAGTTTAAGCCAAAAACTGCAATGACTACTGCAATAGCTAACTCAAAATTATAGGATGCAGCGGTGAAAGGTAGGGTTGCAGATTGTTCATAAGTGGCGACAGGTTTATATGACAAATAAAATAATACTAAGAACATCAGCAAGAAGTAAATTAATAGCAATAGGAATGTTTGTTGTGCCAAGTTAAAAAAAATTAATAACATCCTTTACATTTGGAGTTGACCAACCAAGACCAATGCCCATGGCTAAAAATATCCAAAGATTCAAGTAACAATCTAGAAATGATAATTTTTGTAAAGCTGAGCTTTTGGTGCTATGTACTTTTAGTTATGACGCTTGGTCGTACGTCCTGTACGACACAAGTTCTCGCAAGCACCACCTACAGCGGAGGTAAATTCCGCTTTGTTTTTGGCTTGCTCTCTTGCGGGGCTTTGCACTTCCTGTGGCTATGATTCTCCGTAAGTCGTTTGCTCGTACGGCCTTCAGCAAAACAGTGCTTTATTATGTCTGTTAAAAAACAATTACTAACAAACTGTTCAAAAATGGTGAGATGTAATGAGGTATTGAATTTTAAGAGGGGAACATACCCAAAGAGCTGCGTAACCGTTTATGTTAGGCGAAGTATGAGCCTTACATAAATAGAGAGCAACGCTGGGTATTCCCCTCATGACCTGATTAAGATTTATCACTGAAGTAGCAAATTAC
The DNA here is from genome assembly GCA_964368595.1 of uncultured Desulfovibrionaceae bacterium. Taxonomy (GTDB): domain Bacteria; phylum Desulfobacterota; class Desulfovibrionia; order Desulfovibrionales; family Desulfovibrionaceae; genus CAYJAD01. The sequence continues at coordinate 4,242 of CAYJCI010000160.1, read as the reverse complement.
CATTTTTCAACAGTTTTTAATATCATTTACCGTCAATCCAAGCAGCTACCTCATCCCTAGTTGGCACACGTCCTGTAACCTTAACTACACCATCGACAGCTACAGCAGGGGTTGAGAGAATGCCAGCAGCCATCATTTCTTTAAGGTCTTTAACCTTATTAATGGCAATGGGTGCATTTTTTTCTGCTGCAACATCTCGCACCAATTTTTCCACTGACTCACAAGTGGGGCAACCAGGCCCAAATACTTTAATTTCCATGATATACTCCTATTAGTTAAAGTGTTAGATTATGTATGGCTGCAAGGCATTTAATAGCCAACCCATAAGGGTTAAAATTACTGCCAAATAGATAATAAAAGCCGCTTGTAATTTAATAGTCATAATTTGACGAAGCAACATCACTTCTGGAAGGCTTGCTGCCACTGAGCTCATGCAAAAGGCCATGGTTGTGCCAAGAGCAAGCCCCTTGGTTAAAAGGCTTTGCATGATGGGTACTATGCCAGTTACGTTGGAGTAGAGCGGTATACCCACAAATACTGCCGCTGGTACTGTCCACCATTCTCCAGCGCCTAGGTTCTCAGCAAACCAATTTGCAGGCACATAACCGTGTAATACAGCGCCAATACCCACTCCAAGGATAACCCACTTCCAAATTCTTTTGAATATGGTTTGCATTTCAGTATATGCAAAACTATGCCTATCTTTTATTGTTAACTTCTGTACTTCTCCACCAGCTGTAGTTTGTGCAGAGGGTGCATTTTGCATGGCTTCAAGTACAAATGGTTGTAACCAGCGTTCGGCCTTAAGTGCGTCCATTACAAAACCGCCGATAATACCAGCACTCATGCCTATTGTTACGTAAACAAGTGTAAATTTCCAACCTAGTAAGCCCCAAAGTAATACCACTGCAATTTCATTAATTAATGGCGAAGTTATTAAAAATGACATGGTTATACCCACAGGTATGCGGGCCATGGTAAAACCTAGGAATAAAGGTATGCTTGAACAAGAGCAAAATGGTGTTATAGCGCCAAACATGGAGCCAAAAAAGTAACCTACACCACGGTTTTTCTTAATTAAATAATTGCGCACACGTTCCACATTGAGCGAAGCCCTAATCCATGCAATAGCGTAGATTAAAGCCACCAAGAGCATAAGAATTTTTACTGTGTCGTAAATAAAAAACTCTAATGTTTCAGCAAGATGTGTTTTAGCTGTAAGCCCTAAAATGTTATAAACAAGAAAATGTGCCATATCCAAAACATGCCAGTAAATGACAGCCCATAAAGCTGCCAAGGCAAATATTTTTGCAAAATACTTATTGTTCCAAGTGCTTGTATTGTTGTCTGGGTTTGAGTTTGTCATGATTTTAACCTGCTTTTTGATTATTCATCATTTATAATATTGTTTAATAATTGACTTAAATTTTGTTTGTTATTTTTGATTTCATCAAGGGGTAGCGCTAAAAGTTTATTAATTCTTTCTTGTAAAATCTTAAAGCTTTGCTTGAAAGCTTGGTCTAAATCAGTTGCCTTTGCAGGGTCGTCCATACCCCAATGCACACGCACAACAGAGCCTAAGTAATGGGGGCAGGTTTCACCGTGTGCAGAAGCACAAAGGGTGATTACCACATCAGGCAAAGGTTCAATATTGTCCCAAGTTTTGCTAAAGAGATTGGCAGTTGAGATACCATTTTCTTGCAAAATTTCTAGGGCCTTAGGGTGTACAAAATTAGTTGGCTGGCTACCAGCACTTTGTACATTAATATTATCATTTGCCATATGTCTAAGCATGGCTTCTGCTAATATGGATCTACAGGAATTACCAGTACATAAAAATAATATATTCATTCGACCTCACTTTATTTTAATAGTTGTTGAATTATTGATGTATAAAATAAAAAAAATATTACACAGCTAATTATCTAATTTTGGCAAAATACCAGCAGGAACTTGGCTATTCTCTCTAAAACGTTGGCATTGTGCTGGATCATTAGAGCAACATTTTTCCGTTAAAAATGCAACAATTTCAAGCATAACTGGAATGTTTGCTTTGTAGCGCATAAATCTACCTTCACGCTCAACAAAGGCAAGCCCGCTTTGCACAATAGCTTTAAGGTGAAATGAAAGATTAGTAGATGGAATGTCTAAAATCTTTGCAATATCACCAGCTACAAGACCTTCTGGTGCAGACTTTACCAAGAGCTTAAATAGATCAAGGCGTACATCAGAGGATAGTGCTTCAAAAATAATACTTGCTTGCTTCGTTTCCATAATTCAATATTTCAACACTATTTGAAGTTTGTCAAGTGGATTTTTTTATTTTTTGTAAAAAATTAAATAATTATTTATTTGAAAGTCTTACAAGCAAAGCTTTGGGGTTTTCCCAAATAATGGTGCCAATATTTTGCAATATTGCTTTATCTTCTGGACGATGACTTATTAAATAATTAGCACCAGATTCTTGTGCAAGTGCTATATATGCAGTGGGAAATTCTTTTAATTTCTTTTGTGTATTATACCAAGTTCTTAAACCTTGTACATCTTTTGAATAATAATACAAACTACAATCAAACCAACTATATGCTAACGAGCGCAAAGCGCTATAGCGGATGGCTCTATCGCCTTCTGGGTCAAAAATTAAACTACCTTTTGTAGTGTGCTCTTTTAAAGCATTTATTATTTCAGCTCTTTGTATAGTTGAGCTGTAAGCGCTTAAATAGCGATCATTACTTGTATTATTCCAATACCAGCCCATACTTGTTAAGAATTTGTGGGGAAATCCGCTAAAAAACAATACTATGCAAAATAGGGCATAGATAGTTTTCATATGTTTTTTGTATTGAGCATGACTTTGAGATAAAGATTTATAAGCAACATTGGCCCCAATAAGGCATAGGCATATGGCAAAGAATACTAAGAAGCGTATAATCCTAACCAAGTCAAATTCAAAGGGTTTTCTTTCAAGCGGGAAGCCTGTTTCTTGATCAATTAAATATAAAATTAGGCAAAAAATAACTCCCAAAACCCACATAAAAAATTGTTTTGCAAGAGCTTTGTCTTCAAAACTTCCCCATTTCATGATGCCAAAATACGCCAAGATACCCAATGGGAAAAGTGGTGAGATGCTATACTGTATGAAGAAATTTTTCAAACCAACCCAATAGTTAGTAAATTCAATATTATAACGAAGGGCTAGTATTTCGCGGAATAGTTCAACATCGTCCTTAGTTAATGTAATGCCGCTACGTAAAAAACCAAATACAATGGGTGAGATAACAGCCATAAAACACAACCCGCAAAACACTAACCATGTAAAGTGCTTCTTGAAGCTAACTTCCTCTGGCTTGCAAATGGCAAAGCCTAGCCAAAACCCAAAAGCTGTTGGCAATGTGCTTATGGAGTGAACATAGGCCATACAACCAATACCAAGCATAAAGAATGGCCATAGCTTTGGCTTGTGCCTGATGCTTAGGGCTGCCATTATAAAAAAGGCGTAAAACACTTCAAAGGTGCTTCGAGGTAAATAATCTGTGTAACCATTACCCCAATACGTGCCAAATGGCATCCAATAAGTTTGAGCCATAACAAGAGCCAGTATAATTGCTTGCCACGGCTTACCTAAAAGATAAATTCCTAATAAATAAAAGGCTAAGCCATGTAAAAAAAATTGCAAACCTGTTGGATATAAATACGCAAGGCCAAAATTAGCATCTTGTGCAAGCCATGGTAAAATAGATGTAATCACCGTTGCGTGCACATTGTAACGTTCTTTTTTGTCATATACGGGGTCGTTAACAAAGGCTTCAGGGTGGGCATTAGCTGCAGCGATGCTTGTGTATGTGGGCACGTCAGAGCTTAGGTCTATGCCATTAAAGGATGCTTGTATTCTTCCATAGTGCATGACAATGGAGAGTAGCAATAGCAGTAAAACAAAGATAAATGACGTTTTATGTTGTTGAAATATATGTATCATTGCTTAAATACCTAATTGATTTTTTCACATACTAACCTCTTTATTATTCAGAGGCAATTAGATTAATTTACCTGAGTTTTATTTATAATATATGTTAATTATAACATTTTTTCACTTACTTGAGGATAAAACCTTGTGGTTATTATTAGTTAAGCTTCATATATAAAGCTTGCCACCGTTTGAAATTATATATAATGTAACGTATGTGTTACATATTCTTATGAGTTATTAGAAAATTTAACACATTAAAATTATATAAAATTCAC
>CAYJCI010000159.1:0-5085 GCA_964368595.1 uncultured Desulfovibrionaceae bacterium | reverse complement strand
AGGGCTTCATACCAAAAAAGCTGAGCCTTATCATCCTTCCAGCTTCCACTAGGTACACCAGCCTTATGGCACAAATTTTCTAAATAGGCTTCAAGGTTCCAGCCTTGTTCTTCAGCAACTTTTGGTAAAAAAACGCCACTTCTTGGCCCAAGTTTAAGCAATAAGCCATGCTTACCAATTTCCACTGCATTTACATCGGGGCAAGGTAGTAAAGGCCCAAGCACTGAAATTGAAACATCAACCTTGGGCCACTCTTCCATGGTTAAAGCAGGGAATCTATGGTCATTAAAGGCTGCCGCATGGGCCATGCGGGCAACATTAATATAAAGCGGCTCTTGCCCAATCATTGTGCCAATGCAGCCACGCAAGCGGCCCTGCTGCTCCAAGGTTACAAAGCTTCCCAAATGCTCATTAAGAATACCGTCAACTTTTGAAGGTACTTCAATTTCTTTACCAGCAAGGCTTGCCGCTATGGCAAGGCAGGCTATATTGCCAAGGTCTTGTTTTTCTTTGTCGCTTAATGAAAATTGTACTGACATAAAAACTCGCTAAGGGTAATTGTTAAGGATTTTATAGGTTTTTGCTTTATTTTGCATAAATGAGTTAGCGCAAAACATCTAAAGGGGGGTTAGTGGGGGTAATTGCCTTACCCCCATTGAGAAATTAAAATTATTTATTAAAAAAGGTTTTGAGTTCATCAACAAGAGCAGGAATTGTAAAATCCTCAGGCTGAATATGACACTCAAGACCATGCTTTTGCATTGTTTTAGCCGTAATAGGGCCTATGGCTGCCAACTTAACATTGGGATATTGTTTAAGTGTTTCGGCTGGCACCAATGAGAGGAAGTTATCCACTGTGGAAGAAGAGCCAAAGGTAATGCAATGGATGCGGCCGTTTTTGAGCTCGTCTAATACTTCTTCTTTCCGCGCGCCAGCTGGCTTTGTTTCGTAAATTGGTAATACGTCAACATTTGCTCCAGCTTCACGTAGGGCGTCTGGTAATACTTCGCGAGCCTCTTTGGCACGTGGTAGTAGTACATTTTGCCCTTTCATGCCAAGAGCTAACATACCCTCCACCACACCTTCTGCCACATATTTGGCAGGGATGAAGTCAGGGTTAATGCCTTGCTCACGCAATATTTCAGCAGTGGCAGGGCCAATGGCGGCAACCTTTATACCGTGCAAGCATCTGCTATCAAGCTTATGTAGGCTTAGGCGCTTCCAAAAATGTTTAACGCCATTAACGGATGTAAATACAAGCCATTGATAGGTATTAAGCTTTTTAATGCTTGCGTCAACCTCTGTATAGTCTGGCATGGGGTGTATTTCAATGGTGGGGAATTGAATAACATGTGCGCCAAGCTCTGCAAGGTCGTTGGCAATGGTGCTTGCTTGTTCACGAGCACGAGTAACAACAATTCCTTTACCAAGTAGTGGCTTTTGCTCAAACCAGTTAAGCTTGTCACGCAAGGTTACCACATTGCCAACTATGATGACGGACGGATTGGTGAAGCCTTGCTTGATGGCCTCCTCTGGTAAGGTTTCAATGGTGGCAACTAATGAGCGATGGTGCGCAGTGGTGCCCCAATGTACAAGCCCTGCTGGGGTGTTGGCGTCAAGGCCAGCTTTAATTAAATTTTTGGATATGTCTGGTAAGTTTTTCATACCCATAACAAAAACTAGCGTGGACGCAGATTTGGCAAGTGCTTCCCAATTATGCACAGAGCCAGGCTTGTTTGGATCTTCATGCCCAGTAATTAATGTCACTGATGAGGCAAATGAACGGTGTGTTAAGGGTATGCCAGCGTAGGCTGGGCCTGCGATGGTGCTTGAAATTCCAGGCACTTCTTCAAAAGGCACGCCAGCTTCAAGTAGTTCCTCTGCCTCCTCACCACCACGGCCAAAGATGTAAGGGTCACCACCTTTTAGACGAGCGACAATTTTATTTTCTTTAGCTTTTTTTACGATGAGTGCATTTATTTGGTCTTGTGGAAGGGCGTGGTCTGCTGCCCTTTTGCCCACATAGATTATTTCAGCATCGGCTTTTGCATAATTGAGTAAGCTTGGGTTGGCCAGTGCGTCATAAACTATAACGTCCGCCATTTCCAAAATATTTTTGCCTTTGATGGTTAAAAGGCCAGCATCACCAGGCCCTGCACCTATAAGATATACTTTCATTAAACATCACCCCGCATAAGTTCAATAAGACTACGTGCACCAAAGCCAATGGCCCCAGCTGGGCAAATGGCAGTGGTTTTGGAGGCCCAATCAGCGCCTGCAATATCAAGATGCGCCCAGCGCACATTGTCTTTAATAAAGTTTTTTAAGAATAAGGCCGCATTAATTGCCCCACCTTCACGTGGCCCAAGGTGGGAAAGGTCTGCCACATTACTTTGTAGGCCTTTATTGTAATTGTCCCACAGTGGCAAAGGCCAATAATTATCGCCAGTTAAAGCACCAATGCTGCGAATTTCTTCGCAAAGTGCTGTGTCATCACTAAATAGTCCGGCAATTTCTTTACCAAGGGCAATGGCACAAGCACCTGTAAGAGTTGCAATATCAACAATATATTTTGCTGTCCATTGTTCTTGAGCATAGCTTAGGGCATCACAAAGCACAAGGCGGCCCTCGGCATCGGTATTTATAATTTCAATTGTTTTACCAGAGTGAGATTTGACCACATCACCTGGGCGCATGGCTTTGCCGCCTGGCATATTTTCAGCACAAGCAATTACTGCAATGATGCGGCGGTCTATGTCATCTTCACCAGCCGCGTGCATGGCACCAATAATGGCTGCTGCGCCTGACATATCGCTTTTCATGGTGTGCATATTGGCGGCAGGTTTTATGCTTATGCCGCCAGAATCAAAGGTTAAGCCCTTACCCACAAAGATTATGGGGTCGTCATTTTCACGACCCTTGGGTGCATGCTCAATAATGGCTAAGCATGGTGGGTTTGCTGAGCCTTGACCCACGGCCAACAGGGCATTGCAATTAATTTTTTCAAGCTCTTCTACATTTAATTCTGTATATTTCATGCCATGCTTTTTAGCTACGTCTGCGGCGGCTTTGGCAAGTGCTTTTGGTGTCATAATATTTGGTGGTGAGTTGGCAAGATCGCGCGCAAGGCAAACACCATTTGCTGCGTGCTCCCCTCGTCTTGCGGCTTTATGCTCTGCATCTGGTACTGAACTTTCAGCAAAGCCAAAGGCGAGCCAAAGTGGATCTTTTTTATGATCAGGTTTTGGAGTGCGCAAGTCCATGAAGCGGTAAAGGCCAAGTATTGATGCGCAAGTTGCTTCTTCCACCAGTCTTGTGGTGTCACCAGGCAGGGCTTCAAGGGCTGGCACTGGAATTAATATGGATTCAACACCAAGGTTGCGGCAGCGGTTAACGCCCGCGGCAATGCAGTTGCGGAATGTTTCAAGGCTGAATTTATCCCTCTCGCCAAGGCCAATGGCTATGACGCGAGGCACATTATGCTCTGGGTGCCCGTGAAATGTTGCTACTTGGCCTTTTGTTCCATCGAAATCGCGAAGCCCAGGAGCTATGGTAAACCAAGGCGAGGCCTCGCCAACTTCTGGGCAAAGGTTAGATGGGTCTTCATCCTTACAAGCAAAAGTAAGCATGGCTTGACCTTTCCATGCGCTTGGCCCGCCAGCTTGAAATCGTATATCCACAATAAAGCTCCTTGCAAATTTGATAATAATGTTTCATGCTGAGTATGAATAGGTTGTTATAATACTGAGCATGAAATAGCAGCACAGTATATGCGTTATTGACTCGTTTGCCAAGAGCAGAAAATGGGCATAGTTTTTGCTGTGATTTATTAGTGCTGTTAATGTTTTGACGTTTTGTGAGATTTTTATGTTATTATATATTCATGTGCCATTTTGCCGTACTAAATGTACTTATTGTGCCTTTCACTCTGTAAGTGTTGGTAAGGGTGTAAATATCCTTCAACATGATCCATTCCGCAATTATATTGATACATTATTTCTAGAGCTTGCCGTGTGGGGTGATAGATATGGTGGTGTGCCTGTGGAGTCCATATTTTTCGGTGGCGGTACACCAAGTTTATTGCCAGCCAAGGTGATTAATCTTTTGCTTGAACGTATTCATAAATTTTTTAAGGTGGATGCTGATGCAGAAATTAGCCTTGAGGCTAACCCTGAGTCATTGCGCTCAAAGCAGCATATGTATGGTATATTAAAATCTGGTGTAAATCGTTTGTCTGTTGGCTTGCAAAGCCTTGATGATTCATACTTACGCCAGCTTGGGCGTGCGCATAAGGTTAAGGATAGTTTATATTCTGTTATGCAGGCTCGTGATATGGGTTTTAATAATATTAATGTGGATTTAATGTGGGGTTTGCCTGAGCAAGGTGTTAGGCATTGGTTAAATACTTTGAGGGAAATTACCCGCATGAAGCCTAATCATATCTCCACCTATGGCCTAACTCTTGAACAAGGAACAGTGCTTGAGCAAGATTTTAATGATGGCAAAATAACACTACCACCAGAAAAAGACCAAGCCGCCATGTTCCTTGAAGGTGCAACAATTTTAGAAGAGCAAGGCTACTTACATTATGAAATCTCAAACTTTGCTCGAATGGGCTTTCAATGCAAGCATAATCTAGGCTATTGGGAAGGTAATGACTATTTGGGGCTTGGGCCTTCTGCAACATCTACGGTGAAGGGTAGGCGTTGGACAAATCCACTAAGCCAAAGGGCTTGGGCGGCAAAGGTTGCTAGTGAAAGCCTTGATAGTGACGCCCTAAGCTTAAGCCCAACGGAAAGAGTTTTGGAACTTATAATGCTACGCTTGCGAACATCAAGAGGACTAAGGGTTAAGGCTTACAAGGCCTTAACTGGGCGAGATTTCTTGGGCGATCATAAAAAACTTATTCAGGCCTTACATGAAAATGGCCTTATTCGTATAAGGGATGGCTATTTACGACTTACCAGAAGTGGCATGCTTGTATCTAACAGTATATTATCCAATATTTTTTCTCAAACAGAGGTTTTGTTAAATACACCGCTTGAGACTGGTGCTGATAAGAAAGAAATTGAATAATTTTGCGCT
>CAYJCI010000158.1:0-5196 GCA_964368595.1 uncultured Desulfovibrionaceae bacterium | reverse complement strand
ATCCATCTGCCATTGCTTATAATGCTGCAGGTATTACTCAATTACCAGGCATGCAGTTCATGGCTGGTGCATCCTTTGTTGCTCCTTATGGTAGTGTTCAAACTGTGCAGGGCGGCAATGTTCACCTTACTTCCACCAAACCCCAAATATGGGTTCCTGGTCATGGCTATGCTACATATCAGTTAAATGATTCTGTATGGTTAGGTGCTGGCCTCTATACTCGCTTTGGCCTAGGTAACACCTATAGTGATGAATGGGCTGGTCGTTATAATGTGTACACTGTTGGTTTGCAAACTTTATCTTTCGTGCCAACCATTGCTTATAAAATCAATGACATGTTCTCCGTAGCTGTTGGTGTTGAAGCCATGCATATGAGCATGTACGAAGGTGTGAAAATTCCTATGGGTCTAGCGCCTGATAATGATATGTTCTTAGAAGGTGAAGGCGTAGGCTTTGGTTATCACTTGGCAGTACATGCTAGATTTAATGAACAATGGTCAGCAGGTCTTACCTATAAAAGTCAAGTGGCTATGAATATTTCTGGTACTGCAGAGTTTGCCGTACAAACTCCACACCCTATCGGTGATTTGTATGACACTGAGGTAAGTGGTACAATTTATTTACCGGACTCAGTTTCCTTTGGTATTGCTTATAAACCTTTAGATAATCTAAGCTTTGAAGTAGGTACTGTTTGGACACGTTGGTCAAGCTTTAAGAATTTGAATATTGATTTTAACACTGGTTGGTCTAGTAAGAATACTAAAGAATGGAAGGACGGCTGGAATATCAATGCCAGTGTGGAATATGCGCCTCTTGATTGGCTAACCCTACGTATGGGTTATTGGCATGAAACTGCCGTTACCAACGAAAGATACGCTGACTATTTAATGCCAACCAATGGTCGTGATGCCCTAACCTTTGGTGTTGGTCTTGAGTGGGACAATTGGACTGTAGACCTTGCCTATGTGCATATGTGGATTTACCCAACTGATTACACAAGATCTCTTGGTAGTGGAGTTGCAGCAGCAGGTGGCTCACATTCAAACAATGTTGGCGCAGACATTTATTCCTTCTCCGTAGGTTATAAATTCTAAGATTATTAAGTTTTAGTAAAAAAGGGAGTCCAAGTGGCTCCCTTTTTTTGTGGTCTTTATCCGCTCGTTGTAGAGAGTTGCAATTTTTAAGTGTAGATTTAGGTTTGAAGATTCTTGATGAGATGGGTTTGAGCTACGCGGGGATGGTTTAAAATGAAAATTTACATTCTCAGATAAAAGTTTTTAAGGTATGGGGGGTAAGAGGAAATTTTCAAAAAATTCCCCTTACCTTAAAAAAACTAAAAAATTACTTCTTGCCATTTTGTTTGGCAAATTCTTGAATAATACGTGCTTTTGGTGCGACGTTTTCTGTTACCCACACATTACCACCAATTACAGCACCTGTTCCAATGGTCACTCGCCCAAGTATTGTAGCGCCTGCGTATACAGTCACGTGGTCTTCCAATATGGGGTGGCGGGCAATGCCTTTGCTTAATGTGCCATCACTATCCTTTGGGAATGACAATGCGCCCAAGGTAACACCTTGGTAAATTCTGCACCCTTGGCCAATGATGCTTGTTTCACCAATAACAACACCAGTGCCATGATCTATGAAAAATTCATCACCAATTTGAGCGCCTGGGTGAATATCAATACCTGTTTTTGAATGAGCCATTTCTGAAATAATACGAGGTATTAGCGGCACATCTATCTTGTATAGCTCGTGTGCAATACGATGATGAGTCATGGCAAGCATTGATGGGTAGCAAAAAATAGTTTCACCAGAGCTTGTGGCGGCAGGGTCACCTTCAAAAGCGGCTTTTGCGTCGGATGCAAGCAGTCTTCGGATTTCTGGCAGGCGTTGCAAGAATTTTAATGTGGCTTTTGAGGCCTCGCCTTTGCAAGTGGGGCAAGCTTTTTCTTGACCTTGAGCACAAGCAAAGCAAGCACCGCAACGCACTTGCTCAGTCAATAAATGATATATGGAGTCAAGGTTTGCCGCCAAATGATAACGCATGGACTCTCGTCTAACTTGTGATGTTCCAAAAAAACCTGGGAATAACGCCGCTTGTAAACGCTGAATAATTTCACTCAAAATTTCAAGTGAAGGCATGGGGGCGTTTCTGGCTGGTGTGTACCACACAGGGTCAAGGGATTTGGGATTGCAAAGCTCCTCAACAATTTTATCCAAGGCAGGAATATTACTGCTAGCTAGTTTTTTCATAAATTATCCTAAAATTTCTTTAACCACAGCATTACCCATTTCAACACAACCCACAAGCTTTTTATCTGCTTCCATTATATCGCCAGTGCGGTAGCCTTGCTGTAAAACTTTACGCACGGCCATTTCAATGCATTCAGCCTCTGCACTTGCATCAAAGGCTAAGCGTAACATCATGGCGGCAGATAGTATTGTTGCCAAGGGGTTAGCTTTGTCTTGCCCTGCAATGTCAGGTGCTGAACCATGAATTGGTTCAAACAAGCCCGGAGCATTTGAACCAAGAGAAGCGGAGGGTAACATGCCAAGCGAGCCAGTGATAACGGCAGCCTCATCGGATAAAATATCACCAAAAAGATTGCTGGTTACAATTACATCAAATTGCGAAGGGTCGCGCACCAATTGCATGGCGGCATTATCCACATAGATGTGACTTAACTCCACATCAGTATAATCTTTATGTACCCTTGTGACTACCTCTCTCCAAAGGCGCGAAGTTTCAAGCACATTGGCCTTATCACAAGAGCAGACTTTATTCTTACGTTTGCGAGCAGTTTCAAAAGCAACTTTGGCAATGCGTTCAATTTCTGATTCTGAATAAATCATGGTATTGTAGCCTACACGCTCGCCATTACGTTCTTCAATTTTTCTTGGCTCACCAAAATAAATTCCGCCTGTAAGCTCACGCACAACTATTAAATCAAGACCCTTTGCCGCTATGTCAGCACGTAATAAACAAGCCCCAGCAAGCTCAGGGAAAAGCGTAGCAGGGCGTAAATTTGCAAATAAATTTAATTGCTTTCGTATTTCTAGTAAGCCTTTCTCTGGTCTTGTATCATTGGGCATATGATCCCATTTGGGCCCACCCACAGCACCTAAAAAAACTGCATCAGATTTTAGGCAAGCCTCCAATGTTTCCTTAGGGAGGGGCTTGCCCGTGGCATCAATGGCAGCGCCACCAATCAACGCACTTGTATAATTAAAATCATGATTGAACTTCTCAGCAATTGCATCAAGTGCTTTTTTAGCTTCTGCCACAATCTCTGGGCCAATACCATCACCTGCTAGTAAACAAATATTTTTTTGCATGTTTTTCTCTTTTTTTGAGCATTATATCTTTGCTATACTGCTTTGTTTTATTTTTATTATAGTTAGTTCAAAAATTGCCAGATACAAGGAAGTGAGATATTTTTGGAGGGAGTGGGGTCCTCCCCCCCTCGACCTGGCAAAATATTTCACTGACGCAGTAGATGGTATTTTTTCAACTAACTACTAGTTAAGTTTTGCTTTCACATAACTAACCAAACCACCAGCATTCACAAGCTCCTGCATGGACTTAGGCAGTGGCGCACAATGGATTTCTTCACCATTGCTGGTATTTTTTATAATTCCCTTGCTTGCATCAACTTCCAGCTCATCACCATCATTGATTTTTTGTACATCGTCGCCAATTTCCATAAGCATAAGCCCCATATTAAAGGCATTACGATAAAAAATTCTTGCAAAACTATGCCCAATAACCACATTCATGCCTGCACCTAATATGGCTAGAGGCGCATGCTCACGCGACGAACCACAACCAAAATTACGCTCAGCAACAATAATATCACCAGCATTTACACGACTTACCCAATTAGGTTCAAGCCCTTCCATGCAGTTTTTGCCAAGGATTTCTTTATCAGCACTTATTAAAAAGCGAGCTGGAATTATGGCATCTGTATCAATATGTTCACCAACTTTATGTACTTTTCCTTTGAAATTCATGATACTTCCTGTGTTTTTATATATTGTCGGGGCCGCAAACAATACCAGCCACAGCAGAGGCTGCAGCCACTATGGGGCTTGCTAAATACACTTCTGAGCTAAGGCTACCCATGCGGCCTTTGAAGTTGCGATTTGTTGTGGCAACAGCACGCTCACCATCACCCAAAATTCCCATAAAACCACCTAGGCATGGGCCACAAGTGGGCGGGCTGATGATGCAACCTGCATCGGTGAATATATCAAACAAACCTTCTTTCATGGCGCCTTTCCAAACAGCAGGTGTTGCGGGGATAACTATACAACGCACACCCTTGGCGACTTTTTTGCCTTTTAAGATAAGGGCAGCATCTCGCATGTCACTAAGCCTGCCGTTGGTGCAAGATCCAATAACCACCTGCTGGATTGGAACATCCTTTACTTCGGAAACTGGCTTTACATTGTCAGGCAGATGCGGGCAAGCAACCACTGGTTCAAGGCCGCTTACGTCAAATTTAACATGGCTTTCATATTCCGCACCAGCATCAGCTTTTAGAAGTGGCTGGTTAGGGCGATTATTTGCATTGCCATAGGCAATGGTTTTAGCATCTGATGCAAAAAGTCCAACCTTTCCGCCAGCTTCAATAGCCATATTAGCCATGGTTAAGCGACCGTCAATTTCCATCTGCTCAATGGTTTCACCATCAAATTCAAGAGCACGATAAAGAGCACCATCAACCCCAATTTTGCCAATAAGCATTAATATTAAATCTTTAGGGCGTAACCATTTAGGCATTGTTCCGCTGTAGCTTACCCTAATGGATGGTGGAACCTTAAACCAAGTTTCGCCAAGGGCCATGCCGCCTGCAACATCCGTTGAACCAAGGCCAGTGGCAAATGCGCCAAGCCCACCATAGGTGCAGGTGTGACTATCAGCACCTATGACCACATCACCAGCACCCACAAGGCCAAGTTCAGGTAAAAGAGCATGTTCAATGCCGCTTTCTCCGCCTTCAATATAGTGGGTGAGGTTGTGCTGCTCAGCAAATTTGCGTGAGATAAGCACTTGATTGGCTGATTCAATGTCTTTTTGTGGTGTAAAGTGATCCATCACAAAGACTACTTTATCTTTATTAAAAACTGTTTTTGCCCCCATGCCTTCAAAGGACTTAATGGCAAGTGGTGCTGTGATGTCATTGGCAA
>CAYJCI010000157.1:0-5321 GCA_964368595.1 uncultured Desulfovibrionaceae bacterium | reverse complement strand
CAAGTTAAACGGTCGAGGTTTTCATACGTTTTCTTTTGCATTTAGTTATGCCCAACTAGGTATATATTTCATATGGCGTGGTGCAGTATTGGGGTCTATGGGTTTTATGCTTTGCTCTTCGCAGAAATGGCAGCGCTGTTTGCCAGCGCACTAATATTTTACCCTATTATGTCAGGGCTATAGTTGTCATGCTTAAACTCAAGCCAACTGGTTTCTGTTGGTTGCTTGCAAAACTCATGGATGAGTAAAGAAATATTAGGCAATGAACACTCCTAAGGGTTGATAAATATACAAACCGCATTTACTTTATGTAAGGTGTGGCAACAATGTCAACGCTAAAACAAAGCCCATAGAAAGTGTAGCAAGTTAAAATGCACATGCATAAAAACATAATGCCTTGAAAAGATAAAATTTTTTAAAATCTATTTTTTTAAATCGCACTTTCTAGCAGGTTACAAGCAAGTTAAATTGGGGCTGATAAAATAGTTTTTTTGCTTTGATAGATTGCTCCATGTTAGGTATGGAATTTTTAAAATGCGTATCGTGAGTTTGAATCCTTCATGGGAATTCAAACTCAAAAAGCATTTTTGGGTAAAATTTAATTTTTTCAAGATATTAAATAGCAAAACACTAGGTCGGTATAATTGTAGGTTTGAAAAAAATTTCAAAATTTTATTGTTTATATTCCAACATATTAGAATTTATTTTTTAGGTCACTCTCTCTGCCAATTTTCCACTCAAAATTATTATTTTTAATTAGAATACTTACAGTATTCATTATAATATTCAGGGGTTGAGCGGGCCGCGCATGTGCTCTTCGTTTTGTGCGGTTTTGTCCTTGGCTATGGGCATGTGGGTTTGTTTGTTGAGGGATTGTTCGTTTTGAGATGGGCTTTGTGCTGAGTTTTGCATATGCCCTTGGCAAGCCATTAAAAATAAGCAAGTAACCATACAAAAAGATAATTTTATAATGGATGATATTGGCATGCAAGCCTCCTTGCAGTTAGAAATGAATTACTATTTTTGATGATATAGCGCAAATATCTGTGTGGCTAGTGCGTCTAATACCCTTGCAGGGTGCACATTGTAAAGCAATGATTCTTGGGCTTCGTCCAAGAGGCGGCTAAGCATAATTCGTTTTGCATCGTCAAATTTTGCAAAACATTGTGCAAGTGGGCTTTGGCTATTTTCGCCAGCAAGCGCTGGTAAGAGGCATTTTTGAAATAATAAGACTATCTGTGTTGCCATGATAGGGTCAACAGCACCCTTGGCTGAAGTTAAGCTAAACCATTTGCAACCATTTTGTAAAAAGCTTGCAAGGCCCTGTTCAAAATGAGCAAGCTCAGTAGGTATGTTGTGTGGTTTAGGCCAAGGCAGGGTTAGCACCCATGAGCGTGATACCAAGGTTGGTAGCAATTGCTCCCTTTGCGGAGTTAAGAGCACAAAAATACTAGTGGGGGAAGGTTCTTCAAGGACTTTTAATAAAGTATTGGCGGCTGAGCTTCGCTTCATCTCAATGCCATTCATGATGATAACCCGTTTTTTGCCACTACTAGTAGCATCTGCCACGCGTGATTTTATGTTCACCGCATTGTCTTTTGAAAGGGCTCGTATGGGCTTTGGGTTTTCTTCATCCTCTGTATTGCTAATGCGCCCATCATACACAGAAACATCAACATGAATATCTGCGCCAATGTGCAGGCAAGAGGCGCACTGCCTACAAGGCATAAACATCTGTTCGCTTGATTGGATTGGCTGTTCGCAATGATGCAAACTTGCCCAAAAACGTGCAATGCTTAGGCGCTCATCCTCTGAGCCACCTTCCATTAAAAGCACCTGCGGCGGATTTTGCCAAAGCTTAGCTAAAATAGCACGAATGGAGCTTAAATTATCTTGCCATGCCGGTGCAAGGGCTGCACTTGCGGCATGGGTTGAAAATTCAGGCTCCAAACTTTTTGCTGGCTTTGCCATATTTAATGCCTAATTAAGGCTTGTTAGCGTTTTATGGTTTGGTTGCGATCTGGCCCAACTGATACATAGGTCACAGGCACTTTGCAAAGTTCCTCAATGCGTTCAATATATTGTTGAACGGTTGGGGGCAGGCTTTCCCAAGTTGTGCAGGCGGTTATGTCTTCTTCAAAGCCTGGCAACTCTTCATATACAAGCTCAACATTTTCAAGAGCATTTTCTTCCTGTGGGGGAACGTTAATTTGCTCACCCTTATACATATAGCTTGTGCAAATCTTGATAGTGGGCAGGCCTTGCATAACATCAAGCTTAGTTAGGGCAATGCCTGTTAAGCCATTTAAGCGAATACTTTCACGTAAGATGACCATGTCAAGCCAGCCGCAACGGCGTGGGCGGCCTGTAGTTGCACCAAACTCAAAGCCTTTGGCTCTTAGGGCTTCACCTGTATCGTCCAATAGCTCGGTGGGGAATGGGCCAGAGCCAACACGAGTTGTATAAGCTTTAACAATGCCAATAATTTCATCCAAAGCCTTGGGCGAAGCTCCGCTACCAATGGCAGCATTGGCGGCCACTGTATTTGATGAAGTTACAAAAGGATATGTGCCATGGTCAATATCAAGGTGAATACCTTGCGCGCCTTCAAAAAGTATACGCTTGCCATTGGCGGTTGCATTGTCAATTTCAGATGAAATATCAGCTAAATATGGCAAAATGCGAGGTGCAATAGCCATGACTTGATCAAATATATCATCAACTTTCAAAGTAGGTGCATTGTAAAGATTTTGTAAGAGTACGTTCTTCTCTTCCAAGGCTACAGTAATTTTTGCGCGTAAAAGCTCTGCATCGCCAAGATCACTTGCTCTAATGCCTATGCGAGACATTTTGTCCTCATAGCATGGGCCAATGCCACGACCAGTTGTACCAATTTTGCTACTAGCTTTATGATTTTCACGAGCTATATCAATGGCCTTGTGGTAGGGTAGGATAAGATGAGTTTTTTTGCTGATTTTTAATCTGTCAGGGGTAACAGCCACACCTTGAGCGATGAGCTTGTCAATCTCTTCAAATAAAACAAATGGATCACAAACAACCCCATTGCCAATGCAACAAAGTTTATTGTCATGCAATATGCCAGAAGGTATTAGGTGCAAAACGGTTTGGGTGCCGCCAACCTTAATGGTGTGGCCGGCATTATTGCCACCTTGGAAACGCACAATAACGTCCATATCACTGCTAAGTAAATCTACAATTTTACCTTTGCCTTCGTCGCCCCATTGAGCCCCGATAATGACAATATTTGACATACAATCCTCGATCTATTTATTACGACTTTTATTTATAAGCATAAAAAACCAGCGTGAATATATACTATGCATAAGACTCAAAGTCAAATATTTAGTTGATATTTAATTTTGAAAATACAGCTAGTTACGTGTGAATTTTCTAGGGTTAATTAAGCTGATTCCTACTGCTCATCTTTTTTAACTTCTGTTTTTTGTTCAAAGCTAAATTGTGTAGCCCTTTTAGCTTTGGCTTTTACATCTGACATGCTAGGGCGCTCCAAGCTAAAGCTTGATTTTTGTGGTGCGTCTGCATCATGGGGCTTTACTTGTGATGACCATTGATAATTAAAAAGCTGATTTTTCCAGCGTTTTGCTTGAATAAGTGAAAGCACAAGAGCTGCTTCTTGCCAGCGTTGAGTTGGCTCAAAACGATTAACTTTATTTGCATAATCATCCCAAAGAGACATGAGTGATGCTTCGTCAAGTGCGTCTAATTGTCTAGCCATCTTTAACAAAAGTTGTTCCATATTATCCTCATAATGTTTGCTTCGGTGAGCATCCTACGCTAAAAAAGTTTTGGCTTCAAATGAAAATTGCCCACAATAAAAGCTTATGTTACAATTAAAAACACGCTAAGTGATAATATGAAAAATAAAAATAGAGGACAAAATGAGCGACTTAAAAGACATGTATAAAAAGGTAGTTAAGGATGCTTTCCCAGATACCATGACCATCACACTAGGAGAAGAAACCCTAGTCTACAAAAAACGTACCTGGACTTTGGATAATGAAGAAAAGGGCCTGCGCTACGGCGAAAACCCAGACCAACCAGCCGCTCTTTACCAAATGGTTGAAGGCTCAATTTCTTGCGGTGGCCTTACATGGCGTGGGCCAAATCAAGGCATAGTTTCTGCCATGACAGAAAAACATATGCTACAAGCAGGCAAACACCCAGGCAAAACCAATATCACTGATGTTGATAACGGCGCAAATATATTGCAATATCTCACTGACTATCCTGCCGCCATCATCCTTAAGCATAATAACCCTTGTGGCGCTGCATGGGATAAAGAAAGCATATCCAAAGCACTTGAAAAAGCCTTTTGGTGTGACCGCATAGCTGCCTTTGGCGGAGCTGTTGTTCTTAACCGTTCACTTGATATGGAAAGCGCTAAACTAATAGCCGCTAACTATTTTGAAGTTGTTGCCGCGCCAAGTTTTGAAGATGGCACATTGGAAGTATTGCAGGGGCGCAAAAATTTACGCATCCTACAATTACCAGCTCTTGGCAAATTGCAAGAGCTTACAGAATCTGCATTTCTTGATATTAAAAGCCTTGCTGACGGTGGCATAGTATTACAAAAATCCTTCGTAAATCGCATTCTTACCACTTGTGATTTTGAACCAGCCACAGCAACCACAAAGGATGGGCTAACTGTTACAGCTAGAAAACCATCACCGCAAGAATTACAAGACTTGTTCTTCGCCTGGGCTGTTGAAGCTGGCGTTACCTCAAATTCAGTAATTTTTGTTCGCAATGGTGCAACGCTTGCCATTGGCACGGGCGAGCAAGATCGCGTGGGCTGTGTGGAGCTTGCCATACATAAAGCCTATACAAAATATGCAGATACACTGTGCTTTAATGAATTAAATATCTCATTGTACGAGTTAAAAGAAAAAGCTCAAAATGATGCTGAAGCCGCTAAGAAACTAGCTGAAATTGAAAAGAAAACTCAAGAAGATAAAGGCGGACTTAAGGGTAGTGTGCTGGTGTCTGATGGTTTCTTCCCATTTAGAGATGGCGTTGATGTAGCTCTTGCAGAAGGTGTTACCGCCATAGCCCAGCCTGGTGGCTCCATGCGTGACCATGAAGTAATAACAGCCTGCAACGAAAATCAACCACAAGTTGCTATGGTGTTCACCGCTCAACGTTCATTTAAGCATTAGAATTCATTTCGTTTTGTTTATTTTATTTTTCTGTGGGAAGAAGGGAAATTTTTAAAAAATTTCCCTTCTTCCCACAGACCCATTCTATGAATTATTCCAATTAAGGGATATTTCTATTCTTGT
>CAYJCI010000156.1:0-5326 GCA_964368595.1 uncultured Desulfovibrionaceae bacterium | reverse complement strand
TCTATTGAGATAAGACATCATAATCGCCGAAGAAAGAGCTACAAAGCCACTTTGCAACCTTTGAGTCCCTCATTTTTGCTAATTTTCACTGTTTTTCAAAAAGCACTTAAATTATTGAAATCTTATAAAATAATTTTTTTTCTTGCAATTTTAAAACTTTTAAAGCATGTTGCCTGCATCATGCGGTGTAGCATTAGCTACAGCGAGCCATATTAGCATTTTTATTGACGGAGTTTAGCATGACACGCAAAGACCGTACCGAAGGTATTTACAGTCGTAAGGAAGTTCTTGATGAGAGTGAACGCAGGCAATATTGTCTTATCCAATTAAAAGATTTGCTTTCCTATGCCTATCGTTATTCCGAAGATGTAAAGAAACGCTTTGACCGTGCCCAATTTAATGTTGAAAAGTTTAAAACTGTATCAGACATTAAGCATATTCCCATATTAAAGAAAAAAGAATTGATTTTTTTGCAATCAATGGGGCCACGTCTTGGTGGTTTACTCACAAAGGACATTGGAGATTTAAAACGTGTATTCCTGTCCCCTGGGCCAATTTTTGATCCAGAAGACAGAGGGGATGATTATTGGGGATATACCGAGGCATTTTATTCTGCCGGTTATCGCCCTGGTGACACAGTACAAATTACATTTAACTATCATCTATCACCAGCTGGCTTGATGTTTGAAGAGCCTTTACGTAACCTTGGTTGTGCCATTGTGCCAGCGGGGCCATCTGATGCTTCAACTCAGCTTGATATTATGCAAAAACTGCGTGTATCTGGCTATGTGGGTACACCTAGTTTTCTAATGCACCTTGCCCAAAAAGCAGAAGAAAAGGGCTTAAACCTTCGTAAAGATTTATTCTTAGAGGTGGCCTTTATGACTGGTGAGCGTCTTTCTGAAAAAATGCGCAATCAGTTAGAAAAGAAATACGATTTATTATTACGCCAAGGCTATGGCACGGCAGATGTTGGTTGTATTGGTTATGAATGCTTCCATAAAAATGGCCTGCATGTGGCTAACCGCTGCTTTGTGGAAATTTGCCACCCTGATACTGGCATTCCTCTAAAAGACGGCGAAGTTGGTGAAATTGTAGTAACTGCATTTAATAAGACCTACCCACTAATCCGCTTAGCAACTGGTGACTTGTCATTTATTGACCGTAGCCCTTGCGCATGCGGGCGTACTAGCCCTCGCCTTGGCACTATTGTGGGCCGTGTGGATACCACTGCACGTATTAAGGGTATGTTTGTTTATCCGCATCAGGTTGAGCAAGTAATGAGCCACTTTGAAGAAATCAAGCGTTGGCAAATTGAAGTTACTAACCCTGGTGGCATTGATGAGATGGTTCTATATATTGAAACTAGCGACTTTAGACGCGAAGATGAATTATTACATCAATTCCGTGAAAAAATTAAATTGCGCCCAGTTTTGAAAACGCTTACACCGGGCAGCTTGCCACCGCAAATTCGCCCCATTGAAGATAAGCGTCAGTGGGATTAATTGGCTAATATTGTCATATGGGTACAGAGATAGAACGTAAGTTCCTTGTGCATGGAGAACCATGGAAAGCGCTTAAGCTTGAAGGAATGCACTTTGTTCAGGGCTATTTGAGCACTGATCGTGAGCGCACAGTACGAGTGCGCGCAGCTGGAACTAAAGCCTTTATTACCATTAAAGCTCCCTTGCAGGGGCATAACTTTGCTCGCAGTGAATATGAGTATGAAATACCCCTTGACGAGGCAAAAATAATACTTAATTCACTTGCTAAAAGACCTCTTATAGAAAAAATACGCTACCACATCCCACATGCTGGCATGACTTGGGATGTGGACGTATTTTTAGGTGAAAATGCTGGCCTTGTGCTGGCAGAAGTTGAACTTGAAAGCGAAGAGCAATATTTTGAAAAGCCCATGTGGGTGGGTGAGGAAGTAACTAATGATGTGCGCTATATTAATAGCTCACTTAGTGCAAATCCCTATCTAACTTGGCATACGGAACGGTAAGATCATGGCACATAAGGGCCCACACATATCCATACAACCAGACTATGTTGTAAACCGCATACTACGTATTAACCGTAATGACTTTGAGGAATGGCCAGAGTCTGTGCGTAATCTTGCCATTGCCATTGCCGAAGAATTATTCTTAGTCGCCTACAATCCATTTATAAATGCTGAAACTGTGCGCCAAAGCGTGCAAAATCGCTATAGTGGCGAATCATTAGCCCTTGCGCATCACTATGCAACCTGCATTGGTGAGGGCATTACCATGTTTTGGTCTGCTCATAATGCAGAAATGGCTTTCCGTGATGAATTAATCGAAGCGTTTAGGAAAATAATGCCAGAAGAGTGCATTGTTTTGCGCCCTGGTGCTTTGGTGGAAAATGCCACTGATGCCACAGACTTGCGCATGGAATTGCCGCTATGCGTTGTTGAGCCCAATAGTACTGAGCAGGTTTCTGCCTTAGTTTGCCTTGCTAATGATAAAAAATTTGCCTTGATTCCCCGTGGCGGTGGTTCTGGTATGACTGGTGGGGCAGTGCCGGCTAGAAAGCGTACTGTAGTTGTTAACCTTACTCGTCTAACCAATATAGAACCCATTGATACGGAGAATATGACAGTCACTTGCATGGCTGGCGTGCTTACGCATGAGGTTATTAAGGCGGCGGATAGTAAGGGGTTTTTCTTCTCCGTTGATCCAGCATCTAAATTAGCCTCCACCATTGGTGGTAATATTGCAGAAAATGCCGGTGGGCCTTGTGCCTTCGAATATGGCACCACGCTTGATAATCTTTTATGGTGGCAAATGGTGACACCCACTGGTGAGATTATCACCGTTCAGCGTAAGGATCACCCTCGTCATAAAATATTAGCTGAAGATACCGCAACTTTTGAAATTAAAGACATTTCTGGAGGAGTGCGTAGTGTTGTGCAGCTGGGCGGGGATGAAGTCCGCCTGCCTGGGCTTGGTAAGGACGTTACCAATAAGGCACTTGGTGGTTTGCCTGGTGTACAAAAAGAAGGCGTTGACGGCATTATTACGCAAGCTTGCTTTGTATTGCACCCAAAGCCAAGCCATTCACGTGTTATGGTTTTGGAGTTTTTTGGTCGTTCTATGCATACGGCTGCTGTGGTTATTCAAAATCTAGTAGCCTTTAGAAATCGTGTGCGTGATGAGGGCGATTATGCAAGGCTTTCTGCACTGGAAGAATTTAATGCTAAATATGTGCAAGCTATTGAATATAAAAGAAAGTCAACTAAATATGATAGTGACCCTATTTCTGTAATTATTCTACAATTAGATGGTGATGAACCTTATTTGCTTGATAGCTATGTTTCTGAAATTGTAGAAATTGTTAACGAGCAAGAGCATGTGGACATAATGGTTGCCACGGATGCTAAGCAAGCCGCACTTTATTGGGAAGATAGGCATAAACTTTCTGCCATAGCTAAGCGTACGTCTGGTTTTAAAATTAATGAAGACGTGGTTATACCCATTGAGCGTATACCAGATTTTGCCATATTTTTAGAGCAATTAAATCTTGAGTGCGCTGCCTCAGCTTATCGTTATGCATTGCAATCAGTGGGGCGCTTACCGGGCTTTGCCTTAGAAGATAAAGAATTTAATAAAGAATTTTCCTACGTATCCAAGGCTGCTCGGGGTGATGTGCTTGCTACTGAGTTTAGCGATGATGAAATGCTTATGCGTAGCGTATTATTCTTAAAAGAGCTTGAAGAAAAATACCCGCACCTTGCCCGTAAAATAACAAATATTCACGATTATATGCAGGCTAGCCGAATTATTGTGGCAAGTCATATGCATGCAGGTGATGGTAATTGCCATGTGAATATCCCTGTTAATTCAAGTGACCATCATATGCTTGAAGAGGCTGAACGCGTTGCCGCAAGGGTTATGCAAACTGCTCAAGATATGGGTGGTGCTGTTTCTGGTGAGCATGGCATAGGTATTACTAAAATCGCATTTTTAAGCCAAGAAAAACTTAATGATTTACGTGATTTCAAAGAAAGAGTGGACCCGCGTGACATTCTTAACCCTGCTAAATTAATTAATAATGAATTGCCAGTCCGCCCCTTCACCTTCTCTTTTAACCGTTTGATTAATGATATTAGTGAAAGTGGCTTACCAAGCAAGGATAAGTTAATTTATTTACTTGGCTCAGTGCAAAACTGCACTCGTTGCGGTAAATGCAAGCATGTTTGCCCAATGACCTATCCTGAGCGCTCTATGCAGTGGCATCCGCGCAATAAAAACATGGTTTTGGGTATGTTACTTGAGGCTATTTATTATACTCAAGTAAATACAGGTCAACTTGATGAAAAATTACTCGGCCATATTAGGGCAATAGTTGAACACTGCACAGCTTGCGGGCGTTGCACCTCGGTTTGTCCTGTGAAGATTCCTTCTGGCGAAGTGGCGCTTATGTTACGCAAAACGCTAGAAGATGAAGGCATGGGCGGCCATCCTCTAAAAGCACGCATACTTACATGGCTTGTAAAGCATCCGCAACAACGCATACCTAAATCGGCCAAAATGGCTTCACTTGGGCAAAAAACCCAAAATAAAATACTTAATTTTGTACCCAAAGCATGGCGTGAGCGTTTTCAAAATCCTGCTTTTGCCACCAAGGGGCCCAAGATTGGCTATACTAATATTTATGAATCCCTAAAGCTTTCACGTGGGCATATTTTTATGCCTGAAGGTATGGATACACCAAGGGCAACTGTGCTTTACTTCCCTGGTTGTGGTGGAGCATTGTTTTATGATCGAATAGCCATGTCCTCATTATTGCTTTTGCTTAAGGCTGGTTATGCTGTGGTTATCCCTCCAAAGCATCTTTGCTGCGGTTATCCATTGCTTACTGCTGGCATGGAAAAGCCTTATAGGCGTAACCGTGATGTGCTTAAAAAATCCTTGCTTGCTTTGATTGATGAAGCCAAGGCCGCAAACCTTGTACCTAAATATATTGTTACAGCTTGCGGAACTTGTATGGATAGCTTGGAGCGTATGGAATTTTTGAAACAGCATGAGCTAGAGCATGCTTTTGTTGCCCAGCTTGCTCTGCAACATATTGAGCCAACCTCCAATTTGGAAGGCGCACCCCGCTTGTATCACGGCTCATGTCACGGAGAATGGGTGGGTGAGCAGAACATTAAAGGGCGCGAAAAGCTCTTAAATGCTCTTTCAAAATTTACAGGTGCAAGTTTTGTTGTATCTGCTGGTTGTTGTGGTGAATCTGGCATGGGGGCCATGACTTCACCTGATATTTATAATGTTTTACGTGAGCGTAAATGCAAGGATAT
>CAYJCI010000155.1:0-5395 GCA_964368595.1 uncultured Desulfovibrionaceae bacterium | reverse complement strand
AGCCACTTGGTGAAATTGAGTAACCATGAAAATCTCTATTATCATAGTCAACAGCGCCTACCCAGTAAATATCTTTTTTAATTTCCAACGGTTGCATGAGGCCTCCCTTAAATAGTCAAACTTATATTAATACATTAACATATTTATAACACAGTGAGGTTTAAAAGACAAATCACGGCGCTAGGGTTTGAAATGTATAGAATTTTAAATAAAAAATTTGCTTAAAAATATATTACTAGCTTTGTAAGGTATAAGAATGAATTTTAGCCCGCACATCTAATATTTATAAAATAAAAAAGCCTTGGTAGATTACCAAGGCTTTTGTTTTTTTAACTTAAGCTTAATTAAAACTAAGCTGGGCTAAATTGGTCTTTTCCTGCGCCGCATACTGGGCAAACCCAATCAGCAGGAAGTTTATCAAATGCAGTGCCGGCTGGGGCATTGGGCTCATCGCCTTCTGCTGGATCATACTCATAACCACATAAATCACAAACATACTTTTCCATAATTTTTCCCCTAGGCCTTCCATAGACCATGTAGATTACAGTATTCACGGACAGTTACACTGTCGGCCTTAACACAAAATTCAGCTTCTGGAGCCTGACCAGGCTTTAAGAACTGAGTATAACTTACGCCATCGGCGATTAGCTCAATCCATTCAACATAGTGCTCAGCTTCCATGGGGTGAGCCACGCTACCTACACTAACTTTATAACCATTGGCAGTTTTTTCAACCACGGGTACGTGCTTTTCCTTGGCGCCATCTGTGGTGCCTTCAGCCATGAGCTTCATAGGCTGATTACAGCATGAAAGCTTACCCTTAGCATCGCAAAGAGCCTCTACAATACTACTACACACTTCACACTTATAAACTTCAAAAATCTTAGGCATAAAACTGACCTCGCTTGGTTTAAGGTGTAAAAGATGCTTGCGTTAGAATGATACAAGCATGGACATAGTAACAATGGACTTATTAATCGTCCAGAATTTTCTTACAATATATGGAATATCGCGGTTTATAAGCTATTTCGCATCTGCGTGCTGCTTACGCAATACTCCAATAACATTGGGCAATGCCACACTAGCGCTATCCACAAAAATATTTGATGGATGTCTACCACCAAAGATAATCTCCTCGCCCTTATTTCGCAGCACAAGCCCTGCTTGCACACCACCCTCCACATACATGACGGTGCGCACATTAAGAGGCAAGTCTAAAAGAGCCACGGCAAAATCATGTGCCTTAATTGGTTCACGACAATGTAAAAAAAGAATTTTGCCATTGTCATCTTCTGCTACTGCTGCAATGGAATGCACTTTCCCGCTGGCTGACCATAGCACTTCCCTTTGCGAATTAATTAAGCGATAATTTTGTACAACATCTCCATATTGTGCAATTAAATCTTCCCAACCTTTAGTATCTTTATCAATTACTCTGGCTTGTGCAAGCTTACTATCCAGTGGTTTTGAAATAAAAAATGCACCAAAATTTTTAGCAATATGTTTATTATTATAATGTGTTCCAACTTTCATATAGCCAGTGCTTGTTTTGCCATCTGGCAAGTACATGCTGGCATTTATGGCAGCAACAAAATCATGCTCCACAGCCCACTGCATAAGAGTTTTAGCTGAATTATTGTTCACGCTAATACTTTGCACAGAAAATTCAAAAAAATCAGGATTAATTCGCAACACTGTAACACTTGTATTTACATTGTCAGCTATGGGAAAATATGCAAGCTCTAAACCTGGCTCTATTTCTTCCCATATTTGGCTAGCCTGTGCAGGCATAGCGCAAATAAAAATACAAAGTATAATCCAATATATATGTGTAAAAATTTTAAACATGCTTAAACCTTTATAGAATATGCTAACCGCAAACAAGATTTAGTTCAATGCAAAATACTTGTTTAAAACACTACAAAAATCTTGCGTTAATATTAAAACACTTTTTAAAACACATTACAACAAGCCTAGATTAAAAAAACTCGGCTAACTATATTGACATATCAAGCTATATTGATATAGATTGAATTTAACAAATTTGCCGAGGTATTATTATGAAGATAGCTGAACTCATTCAAAATTCCAAAAAACCATTTTTTT
Organism: uncultured Desulfovibrionaceae bacterium; assembly: GCA_964368595.1. GTDB lineage: Bacteria > Desulfobacterota > Desulfovibrionia > Desulfovibrionales > Desulfovibrionaceae > CAYJAD01. The sequence continues at coordinate 3,289 of CAYJCI010000155.1, read as the reverse complement.
CATTAGAGTTTTTCCCGCCAAAAGATGTAGCTCAATGGCCACAATTTTTTGCCTGCGTTGAGCAATTAAAAGTAATTAATCCACTCTTTACTTCTGTTACCTATGGGGCAGGTGGATCATCGCAAGATAATACCTTGGAAATAGCCTCACGCTTACAAAAAATGGATCTTGAACCCATGGCCCACTTAACATGTGTTGGTTCAAGCTCTGAACATATCAGTGATTTTTTGCGTAAACTACGCGAGGCTAATATTGATAATGTGTTAGCACTTCGTGGTGACCCACCCAAGGACCAGCAAGACACTTTTGATTGGAAAAGTGGTGAATTTAAATATGCTGAAGACCTTGTGCGCTATGTGCGTCGCGTTGAACCACAAATGAGTGTTGGCGTAGCTGGCTACCCAGCACCGCACCCTGAATCACCATCATTTTCATCTGATCGTGCCTATACCTTATCTAAAATTAAAGCTGGCGCTGAATTTGTAATAACACAGCTTTTTTTCGATGTACGTGAATATTTTGAACTAGTTGACAGCTTACGCAAAAACAACATCAACGTACCCGTAATTCCAGGTATTTTACCTGTACAAAGCCTTGATTCAATTAAAAAAGTAATTGGAATGTGTGGCGCCAATATACCTGGCAAGCTCTTTTTACAGTTGGAGCAAGCCCATCAAGAAGGCGGCGAGGAGGCTGTCCGAGAAATGGGTATTACCTTTGCCATACAACAAATAAAAGAATTATTAGACGGCGGAGCACCAGGTATACATTTATATACCCTTAATCGCTCAGCCCTTTGTTTGCGCATTGCTGAGGCTGTAAACAAACTTTTTTAATTCACTATTAAAGCTTAAATTTTATAACTCCATAATATTACTAACTCATACCTATAAAAAATAGCATGGTTTCCAGTTAATTATTGCTGGAAACCATGCTATAAACCTATGAATTTTCACGTGAAACTAACTACCTATTATAATACACATTTACACTGAACAATAAATTAATACTTATATTTAAGCAGCTTAACTGTTTATAACTCTTAAAATTAGCCTAGTATTTTATAGCTGTTCCTCAATGTAAACTCGGGCATTAAAATAGCGGGTTAGAATATCTTTTGCATAGGTTTTATGCATTCCGCCAACATATGCTTGCATAGCTCTAAAGATATTGCGGTCGTACCTATCAAAATATTCTCGCAAAACCTCTACTCCAATGCGTATTCCTGTATCTATATCGTGCAAATCATTTTCTTTTTTATTAATACGGTCCAGCTTTTCTTTATGGTAAATATAAATCACCTGCATGGGGCCTCGAGCATTGGCAGAGCTTAAGGTTTCTGCATTAAAAGAACTTTCACGCCAAATAATACTTAAAACCAAGAGTGGGGGCATGGAGAAATGGGCAGACCATGTGGCTACAGAGTCTAAGTACTGTTGTTTGACCTCAGGTTTTAATTTATACTCTGGGAAAACATGGTTAAAAACCTCTTCAAGCTCCTCAGCATCAAGTACATATTCTCTTGCATGAACTGACTTTTCTAGGCTTCTAGCAAAGGCCTTTTCCACATCTTGATAGTGGACAAAATCTTTTTTGGATAAAAGCACCTGATCACTAGGAATGGCGTATTTATCCTTAGCAAACATATATGCGCCAAGGCCACTGCCTGCAATCATTAAAACAACTAATATAATAGATAAAAATGGCTTTGCATCCATCTCGAAGGGTACAAGCTTGCCATTTTTTATGGTATAATAATGTTTCATAAAGACTTCCTTATTATCATTTCTAACGGTATTCAATGGATTTTTTTAAGGTCAATCTTTCAACTAATTTCAAAACTCGTAGAATAATCTACTTACTTTAACTTTTTATGTTAATAATTGTGCGGCTTATGTTTTAAGAAGCTTATTTAACTTTTTCACTACTTTTTTGAATAATAGCTAAGGCTATACCAACGATCATAAGACCACCACCAACAATATGAACCTTAGTCACCTGCTCACCCAAGATAAGCACTCCTTCCAAAGCTGTAAAGAGAGGGATGGTATAATAAACCATTCCAGCAGCCACAGGGCCAAGCGCGTCAATTGCTTTAGTCCATAGCGCATACGCAATAAATGAGCAACCAACACCAGCATAAAGCACAGCTGCCCAGATAGAACCATCCCAAATGGGGCTTGGTATATAATACATTTCAAGAACTAACATGGGAAAGGCCAAGAGCAACCCTAAACTAAAAGTGCTTAAATGAAAGCCAGCTGTGCTTAATTCCTTAGGTCTATATCTGGCAAAAAAAGAATAAAGCCCAAAACACATTACTCCACCAACACTCCACAAATCGCCCATGGAAAAATTAAAATTTACCATGTTGCTCCACTCACCTTTTGAAATCAGTACCCCCAAGCCCACAAGTATTATCACAAGTCCCAAAAGGCGTCTCGGAGTTAAGGGTTCTGCACATAAAATGCGTGACAATAACATTATAACAATGGGAGCTGACGGCACAAAAAGCACCATATTAATACTGCTTGTGCTTTGCCCTGCTTTATAAAACAGGGCGTTTAATGAGGTGACACCAATAAAACCCATTACAGCTAAATAGGACAAATTGCGCTTAATAATGGGGAAATCTTTACTAAATGTGCGCATTGCAAAAGGGGCAATACAAATCAAAGCAACCAACCAACGCCAAAAATTAAATTGGATAGGAGGAATGGAAGTAGCCATAGCCCTTGCCAAAACAAAATTCCCTGCCCATAACACTACGGCAGTAAATGCGGCTACATAACCTATGGTTTTTACATTCATTTTGACCTCAAAATCCTAACTTTCGGCATTTAATCGTGCATAATAGCGTCACGTAAATTTATGCAATTTGCAAATTCAACATAATGCGCTGTAGAGCTCTCTACTACCAACTTATATTATTTACAAGCACCCTCATCTTGTACAAACTCAAGCCCATAGCATTGACCTTGTTTGCATGCATTATTTAGCACTTCACAAGCTTTATCCACTTCACTTTCAGAGTAATAAACCAAGCCTTGCACCATTTTTGCTAAGGGCAAATCGCTTTGCTTAAGCAAAGCATACTCGGCATCACGCATGGCTCCACGCGCTTTACCACCACGCCAAAGAACCAAAGCCCTTAAAGCATAAATTTCAGCATTAGAGTGTAGCTGCACAGCCTTTGTTAAATCATCAAAAGCTTCATCCTTATTGCCTAATTGGCTTTGAATTAGACCGCTTAACACAAGCAAGGCTGTTGTATCTTGTTGCTCATTTT
>CAYJCI010000154.1:0-5399 GCA_964368595.1 uncultured Desulfovibrionaceae bacterium | reverse complement strand
AGCCACTTGGTGAAATTGAGTAACCATGAAAATCTCTATTATCATAGTCAACAGCACCTACCCAGTAAATATCTTTTTTAATTTCCAACGGTTGCATGAGGCCTCCTTTAAATAGTCAAACTTATATCAATACATTAACATATTTATAGCACAGTGAAGTTTAAAAGACAAATCATAGCGCTAGGGTTTGAAATGTATAGAATTTTAAATAAATAACTTTGCTTAAAAATATACTGCTAGCCTCGTAAGGTATAGTGATAAATTTTAGCCCGCACATCTAATAAATGTATAAAATAAAAAAGCCTTGGTAGCGACTACCAAGGCTTTTGTTTTTTTAACTTAAGCTTAATTAAAACTAAGCTGGGCTAAATTGGTCTTTTCCTGCGCCGCATACTGGGCAAACCCAATCAGCAGGAAGTTTATCAAATGCAGTGCCGGCTGGGGCATTGGGCTCATCGCCTTCTGCTGGATCATACTCATAACCACATAAATCACAAACATACTTTTCCATAATTTTTCCCCTAGGCCTTCCATAGACCATGTAGATTACAGTATTCACGGACAGTTACACTGTCGGCCTTAACACAAAATTCAGCTTCTGGAGCCTGACCAGGCTTTAAGAACTGAGTATAACTTACGCCATCGGCGATTAGCTCAATCCATTCAACATAGTGCTCAGCTTCCATGGGGTGAGCCACGCTACCTACACTAACTTTATAACCATTGGCAGTTTTTTCAACCACGGGTACGTGCTTTTCCTTGGCGCCATCTGTGGTGCCTTCAGCCATGAGCTTCATAGGCTGATTACAGCATGAAAGCTTACCCTTAGCATCGCAAAGAGCCTCTACAATACTACTACACACTTCACACTTATAAACTTCAAAAATCTTAGGCATAAAACTGACCTCGCTTGGTTTAAGGTGTAAAAGATGCTTGCGTTAGAATGATACAAGCATGGACATAGTAACAATGGACTTATTAATCGTCCAGAATTTTCTTATAATATATGGAATATCGCGGCTTATAAGCTATTTTGCATCTGCGTGCTGCTTACGCAATACTCCAATAATATTGGGCAATGCTACGCTGACGCCATCCATAAAAATATTTGATGGATGCCTACCACCAAAGATAATCTCCTCGCCTTTATTTCGCAGCACAAGCCCTGCTTGTACTCCACCCTCCACATACATGACCGTGCGCACGTTAAGAGGCAAGTCTAAAAGAGCAACAGCAAAATCATGTGCCTTAATTGGTTCACGACAATGTAAAAAAAGTATTTTGCCATTATCATCTTCTGCTACAGCTGCAATGGAATGCATTTGCCCGCTGACTGACCATAGCACTTCCCTTTGCGAATTAATTAAGCGATAATTTTGTACAACATCTCCATATTGTGCAATTAAATCTTCCCAACCTTTAGTATCTTTATCAATTACTCTGGCTTGTGCAAGCTTACTATCCAGTGGTTTTGAAATAAAAAATGCACCAAAATTTTTAGCAATATGTTTATTATTATAATGTGTTCCAACTTTCATATAGCCAGTGCTTGTTTTGCCATCTGGCAAGTACATGCTGGCATTTATGGCAGCAACAAAATCATGCTCCACAGCCCACTGCATAAGAGTTTTAGCTGAATTATTGTTCACGCTAATACTTTGCACAGAAAATTCAAAAAAATCAGGATTAATTCGCAACACTGTAACACTTGTATTTACATTGTCAGCTATGGGAAAATATGCAAGCTCTAAACCTGGCTCTATTTCTTCCCATATTTGGCTAGCCTGTGCAGGCATAGCGCAAATAAAAATACAAAGTATAATCCAATATATATGTGTAAAAATTTTAAACATGCTTAAACCTTTATAGAATATGCTAACCGCAAACAAGATTTAGTTCAATGCAAAATACTTGTTTAAAACACTACAAAAATCTTGCGTTAATATTAAAACACTTTTTAAAACACATTACAACAAGCCTAGATTAAAAAAACTCGGCTAACTATATTGACATATCAAGCTATATTGATATAGATTGAATTTAACAAATTTGCCGAGGTATTATTATGAAGATAGCTGAACTCATTCAAAATTCCAAAAAACCATTTTTTTCATTAGAGTTTTTCCCGCCAAAAGATGTAGCTCAATGGCCACAATTTTTTGCCTGCGTTGAGCAATTAAAAGTAATTAATCCACTCTTTACTTCTGTTACCTATGGGGCAGGTGGATCATCGCAAGATAATACCTTGGAAATAGCCTCACGCTTACAAAAAATGGATCTTGAACCCATGGCCCACTTAACATGTGTTGGTTCAAGCTCTGAACATATCAGTGATTTTTTGCGTAAACTACGCGAGGCTAATATTGATAATGTGTTAGCACTTCGTGGTGACCCACCCAAGGACCAGCAAGACACTTTTGATTGGAAAAGTGGTGAATTTAAATATGCTGAAGACCTTGTGCGCTATGTGCGTCGCGTTGAACCACAAATGAGTGTTGGCGTAGCTGGCTACCCAGCACCGCACCCTGAATCACCATCATTTTCATCTGATCGTGCCTATACCTTATCTAAAATTAAAGCTGGCGCTGAATTTGTAATAACACAACTTTTTTTCGATGTACGTGAATATTTTGAACTGGTTGACAGCTTACGCAAAAACAACATCAACGTCCCCGTAATTCCAGGAATTTTACCTGTACAAAGCCTTGATTCAATTAAAAAAGTTATTGGGATGTGTGGTGCCAATATTCCTGGCAAGCTCTTTTTACAGTTGGAGCAAGCCCACCAAGAAGGCGGCGAGGAGGCTGTCCGAGAAATGGGTATTAGCTTTGCCATACAACAAATAAAAGAATTATTAGACGGCGGAGCACCCGGTATACATCTATATACACTTAATCGCTCAGCCCTTTGTTTGCGCATTGCGGAGGCTGTAAACAAACTTTTTTAATTCGCTATTAAAGCTTAAATTTTATAACTCGATAATATAACTAACTCATACCTATAAAAAATAGCATGGTTTCCTGTTAATTATTACTGGAAACCATGCTATAAATCTACGAATTTTCACGTGAAACTAAATGCTTATTATAACACACCTTTCCATTGAGGGCAAATTAGTATTTATATTTAAGCATCTTATCTGTTTGCAATTCTTAAAAGTAGCCTAGTATTTTATAGCTGTTCCTCAATGTAAACTCGGGCATTAAAATAGCGGGTTAGAATATCTTTTGCATAGGTTTTATGCATTCCGCCAACATATGCTTGCATAGCTCTAAAGATATTGCGGTCGTACCTATCAAAATATTCTCGCAAAACCTCTACTCCAATGCGTATTCCTGTATCTATATCGTGCAAATCATTTTCTTTTTTATTAATACGGTCCAGCTTTTCTTTATGGTAAATATAAATCACCTGCATGGGGCCTCGAGCATTGGCAGAGCTTAAGGTTTCTGCATTAAAAGAACTTTCACGCCAAATAATACTTAAAACCAAGAGTGGGGGCATGGAGAAATGGGCAGACCATGTGGCTACAGAGTCTAAGTACTGTTGTTTGACCTCAGGTTTTAATTTATACTCTGGGAAAACATGGTTAAAAACCTCTTCAAGCTCCTCAGCATCAAGTACATATTCTCTTGCATGAACTGACTTTTCTAGGCTTCTAGCAAAGGCCTTTTCCACATCTTGATAGTGGACAAAATCTTTTTTGGATAAAAGCACCTGATCACTAGGAATGGCGTATTTATCCTTAGCAAACATATATGCGCCAAGGCCACTGCCTGCAATCATTAAAACAACTAATATAATAGATAAAAATGGCTTTGCATCCATCTCGAAGGGTACAAGCTTGCCATTTTTTATGGTATAATAATGTTTCATAAAGACTTCCTTATTATCATTTCTAACGGTATTCAATGGATTTTTTTAAGGTCAATCTTTCAACTAATTTCAAAACTCGTAGAATAATCTACTTACTTTAACTTTTTATGTTAATAATTGTGCGGCTTATGTTTTAAGAAGCTTATTTAACTTTTTCACTACTTTTTTGAATAATAGCTAAGGCTATACCAACGATCATAAGACCACCACCAACAATATGAACCTTAGTCACCTGCTCACCCAAGATAAGCACTCCTTCCAAAGCTGTAAAGAGAGGGATGGTATAATAAACCATTCCAGCAGCCACAGGGCCAAGCGCGTCAATTGCTTTAGTCCATAGCGCATACGCAATAAATGAGCAACCAACACCAGCATAAAGCACAGCTGCCCAGATAGAACCATCCCAAATGGGGCTTGGTATATAATACATTTCAAGAACTAACATGGGAAAGGCCAAGAGCAACCCTAAACTAAAAGTGCTTAAATGAAAGCCAGCTGTGCTTAATTCCTTAGGTCTATATCTGGCAAAAAAAGAATAAAGCCCAAAACACATTACTCCACCAACACTCCACAAATCGCCCATGGAAAAATTAAAATTTACCATGTTGCTCCACTCACCTTTTGAAATCAGTACCCCCAAGCCCACAAGTATTATCACAAGTCCCAAAAGGCGTCTCGGAGTTAAGGGTTCTGCACATAAAATGCGTGACAATAACATTATAACAATGGGAGCTGACGGCACAAAAAGCACCATATTAATACTGCTTGTGCTTTGCCCTGCTTTATAAAACAGGGCGTTTAATGAGGTGACACCAATAAAACCCATTACAGCTAAATAGGACAAATTGCGCTTAATAATGGGGAAATCTTTACTAAATGTGCGCATTGCAAAAGGGGCAATACAAATCAAAGCAACCAACCAACGCCAAAAATTAAATTGGATAGGAGGAATGGAAGTAGCCATAGCCCTTGCCAAAACAAAATTCCCTGCCCATAACACTACGGCAGTAAATGCGGCTACATAACCTATGGTTTTTACATTCATTTTGACCTCAAAATCCTAACTTTCGGCATTTAATCGTGCATAATAGCGTCACGTAAATTTATGCAATTTGCAAATTCAACATAATGCGCTGTAGAGCTCTCTACTACCAACTTATATTATTTACAAGCACCCTCATCTTGTACAAACTCAAGCCCATAGCATTGACCTTGCTTGCATGCATTCTTTAGCACTTCGCAAGCTTTATCCACTTCACTTTCAGAATAATAAACCAAACCTTGCACCATATTTGCTAAGGGCAAATCGCTTTGCTTAAGCAAAGCATACTCAGCATCACGCATGGCTCCACGCGCTTTACCACCTCGCCAAAGAACCAAGGCCCTTAAAGCATAAATTTCAGCATTAGAGTGTAACTGCACAGCCTTTGTTAAATCATCAAAAGCTTCATCCTTATTACCTAATTGACTTTGAATTAGACCGCTTAACACAAGCAAGGCTGTTGTATCTTGTTGCTCATTTT
>CAYJCI010000153.1:0-5421 GCA_964368595.1 uncultured Desulfovibrionaceae bacterium | reverse complement strand
CGTCAACTAGTTAATATGTTATAATTTATTTGTGTTAAATCTTAAAACGCCTTTTCATATGTGGTTGGTCTTGATCTATTTGGGTCAACCCAATTGGCGATTTTTTCGCCCATATCATAGGCTAATGAGCGAGCAGTGAGGCTTGCAGGGTCAGCTGGCATGCGAGCTTGCACACCCACAAGGAAATAATCTTGAGCCTGTTGCTTATCAATGCCACCACCTTGCCCCATGGACCAAAGCAGGGTGCCTGTGGCAACTTCATAAACTTCCATTTGCATAGAAACTTGCGAATCACCAACTGTTCCGCCATCAAGATAGTGAGTTATATAACCACCAACAAGCACATTAGCCCCACGTGCGCGAGCAAGAGCAAGCGCATCCTCCACCTTGTGCGGCACGGTTGTATCTTCATATTCAAGGGCCGCAAAAGCTTTTTGAGCTAGCCAAACTTGCCAGAGTTGGCGGCTGACTGTGCGGCTAATGGTTTTGTGATGAGAAATATTTTGGGTAACACGCAAAGGCACAAAAAGGCCACGCAGTGGCTCAGTTGGTGAAATATTAGGCTGAACATAAACTCTAATAGGGCTAACGACAACACCAGCATTATAATAAAAATGGTATGGTGTGGCCATTTCACCGCTCATGGTAAGGCTTGTGCCTTGGCTTCCGCAGCCGCTAAGGCAAAGTAGCGTTAGCAGGGCCAAGCTAGTTGTGAATAGTCTTGATTTTACAAATAAAAATTTGGAGAAATAGTTCATTGTATCCTCGTAGTTGGTGCATCTGTGCCCTGAATAGATGTGAGTAATTTTTCATGTGAGCGTTGGAGGCTGTGAAAAAGAGTCACTCGTCTATCAGCCGGTAATTTTTTAAAGGCTGCTTTTTCTGTTAGGGCGATTAATTTTTCCATTTCCTTTTGTAATTGATGCAAGTACTGTGCCTCTTCTTGAGGAATATTCCCATTACATAAGGCCATTTGCACAAGATGTACTAACTCTTTGGCCATATTACCAATACGCGCAGGATCAATTATGGTCGCATGGATGCGGCGCTTGCGAGCTTCTTGCCAAAGGCGGCGTATTTTTGAAAATAATTTCTTCATATGCACCGTTAATTTTAAGTGCCTATCATCCCTATAATACTAACAAAAGATAATAAGCCTAAGGCGTATAGTGGGGCAACGCCAAGTATTGTTTGTGACCATGAAAGACGCATGGCATAGCGGCAACCTATAAGAATACAAGCAAGGCTCCAAATAAAGCCAACAATAGTTCCAAGGGCTGGAATAATGGCTAGCAGTAAAGGGGCGGAGCTGTATGCTACTATTTGAAATATTAGCGAAAAATTGGCTTTAGTCCCTGCAATTATTCTAAACATTGCAAAGTAAAATAATGAGCCAAAAAATATTTCTATGGTGGCAAGGGCTGTGCCCATGAGTAGGGTAAAAATAAAGCTAGTTTGAGGTGTTAGGAGTTGAAGAATCATTTGTAATTCTTGGTCATTGGCAGCATTTGGCTCAAGAGTCGTGCTAAGGACGCCACCCCAAAAATATTCAATGCTAATTTGTAATACCCTTACGGATAGGTAAAATAACATGACGTGCAAGCGCGAAATTTGTGGAATAATTCCAGCAAAAAAGCGAGAAGGTGAAAATAAAATCCAAATAACAGTTTGATAAAAGGCCGTAAAATAACCTAATTGCTCCACTCGATCCCAAGGATTGTCCACGGCAAAATCATTTTGGGCGGCTTGCTCAGCATAAGCAGCGGCAACTTTTTGACGTTCCTCATGGCTAATATCTTCGCCTTGCTCTTGAGTGTCATTTTGTGGTTGTTGCGTTGTGTTGGTATCTGGCATTTGCTCAGCCGCTTGAGTATATAAAGGAGTATCTGACGATGGAATATGCGCGCCTTGTGGAACTGCATTGTCAGAATAGGTAATGGTATTGCTCTCACGCATAACCTTAAAGCGGTGTTGGCATTGAGGGCAAGTAGCCATAACTGAGCTTGATGGCAGTTTTTCTGTGGCTACTTCACGCGTAAATTCGCATTGTGGACAAACAATCTTCATAATCTGGATGGCTCCATAACAAGTGATATGCTAAGTGTATAAAATAATAATTAATTTGGCAACTGCAAAAGATGTGGCTTATGATTTGACCAAATATCAAAAAAGTCTTTGTGCAAGCGTGGGTATGCTTGACTTAACTTATGCTCAACGCTACCTGCGGCATTAAAAATTGCCAGCCTTTGGCGTAGCTCTTCCTCATTCTTATATATATGGCTGTAATGCACAAGAGAAAGATGTGGGGCTATGAAAAAATTTCCTTTAAGCCCTTGTACTTTTTCATGTACTGTCCCTTTAAAATGCACCCCATCTTGCAAGGGGAAAAAGCGTAACTGCAAATCAGGCCAAAGGCCATGGGCCATGCGCATATGCTGGTCATCTCCCTCAAAGGTTAGGCGTGGGAAATATACCCCAGCAAGCTCTTGCGTGCTATTTGCCATATATGCAAATTGCTCCCAGTGGTCTTCACTTATGCGCTCATCAGCATCAAGGTACAACAGCCAATTGCCAGTACAATGTGAGAGCATGGCATTGCGCTGGGCCGCAAAGTCACTATTTAATAGTCTTGCAAAATGTTTGGCTTTGGGAGCGAGGGCGAGGGCATTGTGTGGCACCTCAGCTGCGTCCCATATTATAATGACTTCATGTACCCACTCTGGAATATGTTCAAAAAAATCAGAAAGATGAGATTCGTCTGGGTGAATAATAGCACCTACAGATAGCTTAAATGAATTACATGCCTCTTGAACTAAGGGCATGGACTTACAACCTAAAAAAAGTTTTCGCCAAGTGTTTAATGTTTGGCTGCGCTCAGTGGGTGGCATGACCCAATGAATCAAAGCAGAATCGGCATTTAATGGCGTAAAATCATTACTTAGCTGTTGCAAACCTAGATGCTCCAAGCTTAGCATAAATAAAGCCCATGGAGATGTATCTGCCAATATATGAACGTTTTGCGGCAAGGGCGAGTAAGTATTAATAAAGGCACGAGCCTTTTGAATATCATCCTCAATAATCAAGATTTGAGATAAATTTTCTATAATACTAGAGTGTTGAGAAAGGGCGAGGTGCAAAGCCTCAGCGTCACAACCCAGTAAAACATACCATTTAGCATCTCGCCTTAAAGCTTGCTCCATAAGGCGCTCAGCCTTGCTAATAGCTGTGGCTGTTGGCGCACTAGCAAAAGGCATGGGCTTAGATGTTTTATCCATAGCCCAAGCCACGACTTCTTTAGTATATTTTGCCCAAGTATTCAAAATTGCAGTCATACAAAAAACTATAGCCAAACAAAGTCAAATTTTTGCTCCACATCTGCACCAAGGCTTTTATGTACTGGGCAAGTGTGAGCCGCATTTTCTAGGGCTTTTTTGTCTTTATCGCTAAATCCGTTGGCTGGCAGGGTGAAGGTAATGTTGATAGCTGCAATGCGGCGAGGGCTTGAGCCCATGATTTTTTCAATTTCCATGGTTGTACCCTTGATGTCAAGGTTATGCCCTTCAGCATACAATCCCATAATTGTTAAAGCACATGTTCCAAGGGAAGTTGCTGCAAGGTCAGTTGGCGAAAATGCGCGGCCCTGCCCGCCATTATCAGTTGGGGCATCAGTGATAATGGTTGTATTGCTTTGCAAATGTGTAGATTCAACACGCAAATTCCCTTTATATTCTGAGCGAATGGTTACCATAATTACCTCTTATTTTTTTGCCATTGTAAGGCTAGTTGTACAAAATTTTCTGCCCACCATGGACATGCTGGCGCATAAATATGTGTGTATGATGCAAAGGTGTTACCAGTGCAAAGCCCATCCTTAGTATTACCCATGCCCGTGCCTTTTTGTAAGTTAAAACAGAGTAAATTATCAAGTGTAGTTGTGGCACTTGCATCTACAATGTCATTATCAATTTCAACTTTTGGTAAGCAACACGAATAATGAAATTCGTGTCCAATAATTTCCTTGTCATGCGGATGAAAAGGATTTTTATTGTAAATACTTGCCCTTACATATCCAAGGCCCTGTGGGCGAGAGTGAAATTCCGCCACTGCATCAAAAACACCACTCATAGCATAATGCTTGCCTTGGCGGATAATTGATGCTGCAAGCACCATAAAACCACCACATTCAGCATAAATTGGCATATTATCTTCAGAATGCTTCTTGATATTTTTCAAATGTGGTGAATTACACAATTGCTCTAAAAATTCTTCAGGATAGCCACCACCTAAATAAATACCGTCTAAATCATGCGGCCAAGCATCTTCACTCAGCAAGGATAAAGGAACAAGCTCCGCCCCAGCACGGCGCAAGGCTTCAAAATTTTCTTCATAATAAAACCAAAGAGCAGCATCATATACATAACCAATGCGAACTTTGGGGCGGGTATTTACTTCTTCCTGCCAAAAAGGAGCCACTGCTTGCACCGCTTTTGCTGAATTGGCAAGTTCCAAAATGTTACTAATATTGCAATGCTCACTAACAAATTTTGCCAAGCTCTCTAGCGTATTCTCCACCGCAGTGTCCACATCGTAAAGACCCATATGACGTTCTGGCAAAGGATTTTTAGCAAGCCTTGGCAAAGCACCAAGAACTTTAATATCTGTATAATGTTCAATGGATTTGCGGATAATATCTTCATGGCGCGCTGAACCAATTTGACTCAAGACAACGCCACCAATGTGCAAGTCCTTCTCAAAATTAGCAATGCCTGCAAGAACCGCCGCGGCAGTGCGGGTCATCTTAGTAACATTTAATGAAATAATAACAGGAGTGTTGAGAATACGTGCAAGCTCGGAACTTGCACAAGTTCCATGAATATCTTGCCCATCAAAAAGTCCGCGGTTGCCCTCAATAATTGCTAAGTCATTATCTTGAAAACTATGCACAAAAAGAGAACGCAACCTCTCAGCATCTAAAAAATATGGGTCAAGATTAGTACAGGCATTCTTCGCCGCATATTGCAGCCAACGTGCATCAATATAATCTGGCCCTTTTTTATAAGGCTTTACCTTGTGACCCAAATTTGAAAGTGCACGGCAAAGCCCAAGCGAAAGTAAGGTCTTACCACCACCACCAGAAATTGCAGATATAAGTATTCTTGGTATTTGCATAATTATTGTTTTTGTTACTATTCTGGGGGAAGGGAAAAAACTTTTCTGAAGAAAAGGTTTTTCCCTTCCCCCAGACCCCCATCCCTTTTTCAAAAAACTTTAACGCCTTAAATATCCTAGGGGATATTTAAGGTGAGTATTAAATTTATCTTTGCCTAAATCTATCGAACATTAAACCAAAAATAAAGAGTTTTATTTTAAGCACTTTTATTGCCGATAAGATGAATAAAAAAATAGTGCTAAAGGTAATGA
>CAYJCI010000152.1:0-5438 GCA_964368595.1 uncultured Desulfovibrionaceae bacterium | reverse complement strand
TATATTCAATAATTATATCAACTTAATGTCTGTAGATTAAAATACACCACAAAAAAGCCCCTTTAAGACATCTTGCTAACATCTTAAAGGGGCTAAAAATTAAGCTATATATTAACAGCTTATGAAAATTGGTACCGGGAGGGAGACTTGAACTCCCAAGGGGTTGCCCCCGGCGGATTTTGAATCCGCTGCGTCTACCAATTCCACCATCCCGGCGTAAGAGGTATATTTGCCATAGCGTGGGCAGAAGGTCAATCAATTTTATTGAGTATTTTTTTATTAATATTTTTTTGTTATTAATTTATTGTGAATTAATAAACAAATAATTATTACAGTGAAATACGGAGTGAATTTTTGGGTAAAATTTTTTTGGTATAAAAAGTGCCTTATTCCCCCTTTTCAAATAAAGCTAAATTTGATATTCTAATAAATGTGTTTGTTACTATTTCAATAAAATTGTGTGTTGAAACTAGCTAACTATTTAGAAAAACACTTTAAGTAGGGTATTACCTCATTTTAAACAATGGGTAAGGATTTAATTTTTCCTAAGGATGGTTATTGTGCAAAAGCGTTATACCCCCATTTTTGTATTTACAGCTATTATGGTTGTAGTGGCCTGTGCAGGCTATTTTATGAATGAGCCTGCGCCAAAAGTTCCTGAGCGTGTCTTGTTGGACAATGCTGCCGGGAAGGTTGTTTTTAATCACGCTAAGCATCTAAATGGCGACAATATCCCCTGTGCTACTTGTCACCATGAAATGATTGTTGAGAAAGAGAATGTTGAAAGCTGTGGAACTTGTCACGGCGTTAAGTTTGATGAAACATTCCGCACAACTCATGCAGAAGCTATTAAGAGCGTTGATTCTTGTGCAACATGTCACCATATGGAGTTTGAAGCAAAGTCCAAGTGGGATCATGACGCGCACGTTAACGACTACGGCACGGACTGTTATTCTTGTCACCATGAAGACACTGACATTGAGCCAGAGCCACAAAACTGTGCTAATTGTCACCAAAGTGTTGGCGATGAAACCATGCCTTCTTTGCGTGATTCTGTACACTTAAAGTGTCAAAGCTGCCATGAAGATATGTTTGAAGCAAAAGTTAAGGGTTGTGCATCTTGCCACACACCTGTGGACTCTGCCAAGCTTATCAAAGAAAAAGGTCCAGAAGCCTTTAAGGTGGCTGAACTATATACTGATTGTGCCACATGCCATGTGGACCAAAAGACCCAAGAACTTATTCCTGATCGTATGACAGCCTTCCATGGTCAATGCATGACTTGCCATGAAAAAGTTGGTAAAGGCCCATATACTAAAGATCAGTGCAACCAATGCCATACCAAGTGAGTCTAGCATGAAACAGAGTTTCCAAATGTTAAATGATCACAGGTTTCACCTTGTGTATGGGGTAACACAGCAATTTAGCGTTGCCAAAGACCCTTCAAAAGTACGCTTAAACCGCGAGGGCATGACCCTTGTGGCTGGGGTGAAAAAGAAAACTGTAGTGTATCCAGGTATGCTGCTAGCTGAGCATCCATCAGCCGAGAAGGGTGATTTATTTGCCCCTATTCACGGCGAAGTTACAGATGTAAACGACCGCAGTATCTTTGTTAGTGCTAAAGAGCCAACTCCTCCTGCACCACCTGCAGAAGGTGAGGAAGCAAAACCTGCACCAGAGGCCACCCCCATAGACATTATGGGTAATGAAGCCCTTAAGGGTGAGGCCCTTATAGAGCAGATTAAAAAGCTTGGTGTAAACACTCGCTCCTTGGGCAAAAAGTGTAAGACCTTGATAGTAAACGGTCTTAACCCTGAGCCTGGCATTATGTGGGCAGAGTCTATGCTTACAAGTAATAGCACCACCTTTAGAGCTGGTATGGACTTGTTGCGTCGCTTTGCTCGTGCTGAAAAAATAATTTTAGCAGTGCCAACAGGTATGAAAATATCTTACGATGCCGTTGAGGTTGTGCATGTAAATGCTGATTACCCCAATAGTCTTAATGAATTAGTCATTAAAAATGTTACTGGTAAAGAAAATCCACCAGATGTTGAATGCGTAGGTATTCATAACGTTTGGAGTCTTGGGCGTGTTGGCAAAACTGGCCTGCCGCTTGTGGAGACAGTTATCAGTGTAGGAACATACACCAATTGGACAAACGTTATTGTTAAAGACGGCTCCACAGTTGGAGAGGTGCTATCCTCTGCCAATATTGAAGTAAAACATGGTGATACAGTGCTACGTGGCGGCCCGCTTCGTGGTGAGAGCTTGGATACTTTGGATCGTAGTATAACCAAGGGCACTCATGGCGTATTTGTGGTTGATGAAAAAAGCGTTCCACCTATGGAAGGCCATAGCCCATGCGTGAATTGCGGAGCTTGCGTGCTTGTTTGTCCTGCTCGCATTACTCCAAGCACATTAAGCTGCTTTGCAGAATTTGCCCTATATGATCGCTGTAAGGAAGAGAGTTTATCCTCCTGTTTTGATTGCGGTTTATGTGGTTATGTGTGTATGGCGCGTCGCCCTGTATTGCAATACATTCGCCTTGCAAAGCATAAAGTGCTTGAGGCTGAGCGTCTTGCTTCACT
This sequence comes from uncultured Desulfovibrionaceae bacterium, assembly GCA_964368595.1. Lineage (GTDB taxonomy): Bacteria > Desulfobacterota > Desulfovibrionia > Desulfovibrionales > Desulfovibrionaceae > CAYJAD01. The sequence continues at coordinate 2,850 of CAYJCI010000152.1, read as the reverse complement.
TGAACAAATTGACGCGGAACCGTCTGCTTAATTGGAGGATATAATGACAAATACTTCTAATGGTCTTTTGTCCGTAAGCGCGCCTCCTTTCTGGCATTGTGGGCGGACAATTAAAGGAACTAATTTTCATATACTCATAGCTCTTTTGCCAGCTGTGGGTATGGCAATTTGGCATTGGGGCCTACCAGCCGCACGCGTTATGGCATTAGCCATGGCAACAGGTGTTGTGGTTGAGGCTATCTGCCAAAATATAATGAAGCGTGATATTAGCGTTGATGATTTTTCTGCTGTTATTACTAGCTTGTTATTTGCATTCTTGCTTCCCGCCGCAGCCCCTTGGTGGCTTGTGGTTATTGGGGCAACCCTTTGTATCACCCTTGGCAAGATGGCCTTTGGTGGTCTTGGTGCAAACCCAGTAAATGCAGCCCTTGTTGGTTGGGCTTTGCTTTATGTTTCATGGCCTGTGCTCATGGATCCAAACGCCATGCAGCTCAACACAAGCTTTGTAGACCCCTTGGTTCAATTAAAATATTTTGGGCCAGATGTTGCTGAGCAAACTAAGCTCATGGAGCTTTTGCTTGGTAAGCAAATTGGTGGCCTAGGTGCAGCACAAGCTGTAGCCCTATTGCTTGGCGGAACATATCTATCCATGCGTGGTTATATTCGCTGGGAAATTGCTACAAGCTTTATTGTTGGTGTTGTAGTTGTTGCTAGCATATATCATGCTATTAATCCTGATTTATATGCATCTGCAGTATTTCACTTGCTTACTGGTTCAACCTTATTAGGTGGTTTCTTCTTAGCAACTGAGCCTGCATCCTCACCAAATAGGCAAATACCCATGGTAATTTATGGCTTACTTGGCGGAGCACTTGTTATAATTATCCGTGTATACGGCATTTATACTGACGGTGTGCCTTTTGCCATATTGCTTATTAATTTGCTAAGCCCGCTGCTTGATTTAATCAAGCCTAAGCCATTTGGAGGCAAATAATGCGCGATATTATTAAAATGCTTGTGGTACTTTCGGGCATCTGCGGTATTGCCGGATTTGCTTTGTCATACCTTAAAATGGTCACCGCTGACCCCATCGAAGTTCAGGTTTTAACCTATGTGCAAAAGCCAGTTTTAGACCGTGTTTTTGCTGGTTCTGAAAATGACTATGTGGCTGACCGCCAAACCTTTACCCTAAAAGACGGGCGTAAAGTTATGGTTTTCCCAGCTAAAAAGGGCGGAAAGCTAACTGGCGTTGCTCTTGAAAATGCTGGTGGTGGTTTTGGTGGCGATATTGGCGTTATGGTTGGTTTTGATCCATCTAATGATACACTTATAGGCATTGGCGTTACCACCATGAAGGAAACTCCTGGTATTGGTGACGTTATCCTTGCCCCGCGCTTTACCGACCAATTTGCTGGTAAGCCGAAGGACGTAGCCTTAAAAAGCCAAGGTGGGGCAATTGACGCCATCTCTGGTGCTACTGTTTCTTCCGCTGGTGCAACAACTGCTGTTGCCAATGCTGCCAAGGATTATGCTGAATTAAAAGAACAAATCCTCAAAACATGGCCATAGGGGAAGTGAAATGCAACAATTAATGAAAGAATTTACTAAAGGCCTCTGGGCGGAGCTACCACCCTTTAAGCTAGTGCTAGGCCTTTGCCCAGTGCTTGCTGTTACCAAGTCCGCCAATAATGGCCTTGGTATGGGAGCTGCGGTTATCTTCGTGCTAGTGCTATCAAACTTGATTATTTCCTTAGTACGAGGAATTATACCTAAGAAAGTGCGTATTGCTTGCTTTATCGCCATTTCTGCAACTCTTGTTGTTTCGGTTGAATTATTAATGCAGGCTTATGCTTATCCATTATATCAACAGTTGGGCATATTTGTACCACTTATTGTAGTAAACTGCCTTATTCTTGGTCGTGCAGAGGCTTTTGCCGCCAAAAATAACGTTGTCTTATCCATTGCTGATGGTCTTGGTATGGGTATTGGATTTACAGTATCGCTTACCTTCCTTGGTGGCTTGCGTGAACTTTTAGGAACAGGCGAGCTTTTTGGAAAGTATATTATGTGGGAAGGCTTTTCACCATTTGTAGTAATGGTTGAAGCCCCTGGCGCATTTATCTGCCTTGGGTTGATTCTTTGTGCCATGAATGCCCTAAACCGCTGGCAGGCAAAACGCAAAGGCCTTGGTGATGTACCAAACGCCTCAGGTGGTTGTGCTGCGTGCCGTGCCTGTACCATAAGCAAGTAAGGAGTAATTCATGGAAATTTTTCAACTCTTTATATCAGCCATATTTGTAAATAACATCGTACTTGCCCAGTATCTTGGCAACTGCCCCTATGTTGGTTGCTCCAAAGAGCGTGGCGTAGCCCTTGGTATGGGTGGTGCGGTTGTATTCGTTACCATTATGGCTACAGTTTGTACTTGGTTTATGCAAAAGTATGTACTTACTCCTTTTGACCTAGGTTATTTACAAACAATCGTGTTTATTCTTGTTATTGCATCCTTGGTGCAATTTGTGGAAATGTTTTTGAAGAAAATGGTTCCGCCACTATATGCTGCTCTTGGTATCTTCCTACCCTTAATTACCACCAACTGTGCGGTAATGGGTGTGGCAATCTTAGTTCAGCGTGAAAAGTTTGATTTAATGACATCCTTACTCTATGCCGTGGCCGCTAGTGCTGGTTTTATGCTTGCTCTAGTTCTTATGGCTGGCATTCGTGAAAGGCTTGATATTTGCCGTGTACCAAAGGCAATGGATGGCATTCCCATCGCTCTGATTATGGCAGGACTAATGTCCCTTGCATTTATGGCCTTTAAAGGTATGACCAGTTAGGAGGTCTGTTATG
>CAYJCI010000151.1:0-5440 GCA_964368595.1 uncultured Desulfovibrionaceae bacterium | reverse complement strand
CTTTTAGCTGCAAAAAGCTCCATGACTACTGAGGATTATTTGCAAGAATTTGAATGCTCATTTGCAGCAGCAGTGCGCGGCGCATATTATGCTTCAAATATTGAATCCTTGGAAAAGTTAGGCCGCATTACTCAAGTTCCATATGCCCCTGAATTGCCAGTGCATACAGCATGGGACTTGGGGATGGATGATGCAACTGGTATTTGGTTTTTCCAAGTGCAAAGTGGTGGGCAGTGGCGAGTTTTGGAATATTTAGAAGATAGCGGGCAAGGCCTAGCTCATTACATAAGGCTTTTGCAAGACAAACCCTATGTTTACGGAAGTCACATAGCGCCGCATGACATTAAGGTTCGTGAGCTAGGCACAGGTTTAAGCCGTCTGGAGATGGCAAGGCAATTGGGAATACAATTTAACGTTGCCCCTCAACTTCACTTGGCAGACGGTATTAATGCAGTGCGTGCGGCCTTGCCGCGTATGTGGTTTGATGTGCAAAATTGTGCACAAGGTGTACGTGCCTTGAGGCAATATCGCAGGCAATGGAGGCCACGCCAAGAAGTGTATTCTACAGCTCCTCTTCATGACTGGACAAGCCATGCAGCTGATGCTTTACGCTACGCAGTGCTTGGCTTTAAGCCACATGATGGAGCTGAAGGGCAAAAGGCTAGAATATCATATAATATTTGGAGTCATTGATGAATTATTCTTTTTTTGTATTGCCAAAGCATAAAAAAAAATTGCGGGAAGAAATCTTCTTGCGCATGCAAGATGAAGGCTTACTCAATGCTTGCATGCATGCCATTGCAAATCCAAATAAAGAGCAATGGTTAAAGCTTACGCAACCCCACAAAGGATGGCTTTTGTGCTGTGTGCAAGATGATGCGCATGAGCATTGTGTAGAAAATTTATGCGGTGTGGCTTGGCTTGCGCCTTGGCGTGGGCAAGCTTGGACAATGGATTTTACGGTTTTTAGAAAGCACTTTAAGCAGGCTACAGGTATGAGCAAGGCTGCACTCAATTGGATATTTGAACATGCTCCATGTGAAAGCGTGCTTGGGCTTTGCGCTCATAGTAATGCTCATGCGTGGCGGCTGGCAGAGCAAGCAGGTTTTAAGGTTTTAGGTAATATACCAGGGGCTTGTTTTCAAGCAAGGCGTGATGTGTTTGAAGACGCAGTGCTAACTATGGCTACAAAGAAAAATACTAATCCTTAGTTAAAGCAATGCTAACTAAGCTCACGACCAAGCCAAATGGCTTTACCAATAATACGAATATTGCTTTGCTCTGTTTCATTAATTTCTATGGGGGCATATTCAGGATTAATGCTTGAAAGTAATAATTTGCCAGGTAGCGCATTGATAACTTTTAAATAAATCATGTTCTCAATGCATACGGCATAAATATGCCCAGGCATGGTGGTACTTTGGCTTTGGTCTATCAACACTAAATCATTATTTAATATTGTTGGAGCCATGCTATCGCCAGTAATTTGCAACAGTACCATGCTTTCTGGATTACCCTTGCTTTGCAAAAAATCCCAACGAAAAGCCAATGCATGAGTTTTTTGGCAGTGTTTAAAATTATTTTCAATGCTGTTAAAGCGTGATTCCACCAAGGGGACTAGTATAAGGCGATCTTCAAAAGAATTTTGAGTGCTATTGTCTTGCCCACGGCCAGCTAAGAGCCAATCAAGGGAACAGTCAAGCACTTCTGCAAGGCGGACAGCAAGCTCCCCTCTAGGTATTTGTCCATTTTCATATTGTTGAATGGTTGTAAGGCTAACACCAATGCTTGAAGCAAGATCATGTTTGCGAATGCCTAGCTGTTCGCGTCTTTGGCGTAGCCGTGAGCTAAAGTTAGTTTCTTTAATATGAGACATGGTGTTTCCTTTATGAAGAAGGTATTGTTTAAAAGAAAAGCTGCTTCACAAGCCTACAAAAAAAAGAAATGCTTTGCAAGTTAAAGCTAAGTTGCATAATTTAAAATAAAATGTTGAAAACATTTTGTTATATAACTTTTTCTGCAAGAATTGCCATGTTTTTCTTTTAATAATAAAAAGAAAAGTGTGGTTTTTAAAAGAAAAAGCTTGCAAAAAAGATAATATCTGTTTATCTATATTTTAACAGCTTTAACAATGTCAGAAAACTTGTAAGGAGAGGGTATGTTTTCTTTGAATGAAAAAATTTTACAAACAATCTACGTTCTAATACCTCAAGCTTGTCTGAGGCAACAGTTACTTTGCTCTAACGTTTGCGTGCTACACCTGTTCATGTTGTTTTTTGTTGAAGTTGCAAAAAAAGTTTGCAAGCAAATTTCATTTTCCTTGAGGAAATATGCTCTTAAATTAATATGCAAAAAAAAGGTTGGGTACATGATATTTAACAAGCAAGATGTGGGGGGTTGTTGTGTGCAGCTCTAGTAATGCATTGCCTAAAGTTAAGGATAGTTATCTGTCTTGTGAACAATTATCATGTTACAACTCCAGTGAAACGATGCCTAGGAAGCGTAGCTTTAGAGAGCGTGCAAGTTCATCCAAAAGCAAAAAACTTTATCTAAGCTTGCCCGATGCTGCACGCACCCTATATGATGTTTTCAAAAGTAATAATTTGCTAATTAAAATAATTGGGCGATATGGTGGCTGCACCTTGCACATACCTGCTAAGTGGCCACCCGTTGGGCAAAGCGCAAACTTTAAAGGCCATGTTTTGCGAAGGGTTCTAAGCCCAGAGCAAATGCGATTGATGGTGGCACATTATGGAGGTACAGATTTATATGTGCCAAAGTGTAGCAAATATATCCTGCAATTACGCAATGCTTCAATTATAAATGAATTTAGCAAAAAAATTGCTAAAGGCAAAAGTACAGGTGACGTTGTTCAGTGGTTAGCAAGGCGCTACAGGCTTTCAGATAGGCGAATATGGCATATATTAAAACATGACTTGGAAGATGAAACAGTTTAGAGAGTAAATATTTGGGTTGATTTTAATATTGACAATCATTCTCAAAAAAACTAGATTGGAGTTAAGTTGATTTTAATTAAAAATAAAAGAGGTTTATTATGCAAGATGTTTTAGTATTTGCAATTGTTGCAGTGGCTGCAGTGTATGTAATACGTAGATATGTAAAAAGTGCTAAAAGCGGCAAATGCTGTGGCGGTGGTAGTGATGATTGCGGATGTGGCGGCAGTGGTGGTGAAAGCACTGGCGGCGGTTGCTGCGGCGCACATAAAAATGAGATTGAAGATTTGCGCAAGTAGATTTTATTGCGTTAGTTTGCTTTATGCAAAATTAAATTAAATGAAAAAAGCTTGGGGCATGTCCTTCAAGCTTTTTTTAATTCAAACGCATAAATCACTATTTGTTTGAATGATTTTATTAAAAATAGCAAAAATTGCTCTAGTGCATAGTAAATTGATTAGTACAATTTGTGCTAAAAGCAGCTGTTGAAGTGTGCTAAGTTTATAAATAGCTAAGATGACATTATATTGTAAAGTTTTATATTGTGTGGTTTTTTTTGTTATTCCCTGTTATTTTATTTCTACAAAATGAAACTGTAGAGGATAGCATATGTTGGCAATAGTTGATTATGAAGCTGGTAATCAAACCAGCGTGCAAAGGGCTTTGACGCATCTTGGCATTGAAAGTGTTATAACTGCTGAATTTGACTTATTACAAAAAGCAGATGGGATAATCTTTCCTGGGGTAGGTGCTGCAGGGCAGGCCATGCTACATTTACAAAACATTGGCATGGATAAATTACTTGCAAGTTTAGTTGAGCAAAAAAAACCTTTGCTTGGAATATGTCTTGGCTGCCAAATTTTGCTGGAACAAAGTGAAGAAAACTCCACCAAAACTTTAGGCCTTGTAGCTGGTGATTGCGTGCAATTTGAGCAAAGCCTCTGCGAAGAAGACGGAACCCCAATACGCATACCTCACATGGGTTGGAATAGCCTTGAGCATAAGCAGGAATGTTTGTTATTTAAGGATGTTCCTGTGGATGCAGAATTTTATTTTGTGCATAGTTATTATGTGCGTCCTCATGCTGATTTAATTATTGCTACAACCAATTATGGCCAAGAATTTTGCAGTGTTTATGGGCGTGATGGACTTTGGGCAATTCAATTTCATTTGGAAAAAAGCGGCGCCCCCGGTTTAAAAATATTACAAAATTTCTCAAATTATTGCCACAGCATACAAGGGGGCCATCATGCTTAGTAAACGTATTATACCCTGTCTTGATGTGCGTAATGGCAAGCTAACTAAGGGTGTTAAGTTTGAAGGAAATGTAGATATTGGCGACCCTGTGGAAACCGCTAGAAAATATTATGAGCAGGGAGCTGATGAAATAGTATTTTATGATATTACTGCATCACATGAAAATCGTGGTATTTTTTTAGATGTGGTTAGAAATGTTGCTTCACAAATCTTTATTCCTTTTTCTGTGGGTGGTGGGATTTCTACAACTGAGGATATGCGTGCTGTGCTTTTGGCTGGTGCTGAAAAAATATCCATAAACTCTGCTGCTGTAACTAATCCTGACCTTATAAGCCAAGGTGCTAAGGCTTTTGGCTCACAAGCCATAGTAGTTGGCATGGATGTTAAGCAGGTTGAAAAATCAAGCAATATACCCTCAGGTTATGAGGTGGTTATTCATGGCGGGCGTAAATACATGGGCATTGATGCCATTGCTTGGGCCATAAAATGTGCTGAGCTTGGCGCAGGGGAGCTTTGTGTAAATTCCATTGATGCTGACGGTACTTGTGATGGTTATGAGCTTGAGCTTACACGCACCATTTCTGAATCTGTGCGTATTCCTGTTATTGCATCTGGCGGGGCGGGAAATCCTGACCATATGTATGATGCCGTAAGCAAGGGCAAGGCCTCTGCGGCTTTAATTGCCTCCATTGTGCATTATGGGCAGTATACCATTAAAGAATGCAAGGAGCATATGAGCAAGCGCGGGGCAAAAACTCGCCTTTCTTGGTAAGCTTAGTAGTTGGGCATAGTTGCATGTGGAATAAGCTTCAAAAATATTTAAAAGAACGTCCAAGCATTGCCATTGCTTATTCTGGTGGTTTAGATAGTAGATTTTTGGCCTATGCTGCCAAATGTGCAGGATGTGATATTTTACTTTTGCATGCTACAGGTGTGCATATACCTGCAAAAGAAAGTGAATATGCCAAGGCTTGGGCAAGCAAGCAAGGCCTTGCTTTGCAATGCATTGTTGTTGATGTACTTGGTTTGGAAGATGTTAAAAATAACAGCAAGCAAAGGTGCTACTTTTGTAAGGATTTTTTGCTACAAAAATTTAAAGAAGTGGCAAAAAACTACCCCCTTTGTGATGGTACCAACGCTCAAGATATGCAAAGCCATAGGCCAGGTCTGCAAGCATTAAGAGAGCAGGGCATAATCTCGCCTTTGGCAGATTGTGGCTTATATAAAGA
>CAYJCI010000150.1:0-5443 GCA_964368595.1 uncultured Desulfovibrionaceae bacterium | reverse complement strand
TTAAATTTTGTTAGCCGCCGCTTGAAAAACCATTTTTTTGCGTCATAAAATCGCCCAAAAGCATGCTACACACACTTTTTGGGCAATTTTATTAGAATATTTTGATTAAAATATTATTATTTTAGTGGTTTTAACTGTTTTTCAGCGTCGACTAAACTGGCTTAGAATAAGGTAGCTTGAGAGTATTAATAAAAATTTAAAACGAAAAAAGCCCGCAAGAAAAACTCCAACGGGCTATTTATACAAAAAAGAATAATTAAGAAGCTTCGCTACGTATTACTGGCTTAATAACTAAACCAGAACGAATGCAACGTGTACATACACGAAGTGTACGAACCATACCGTTGGGGAATTGATGTCTGGTTTTTTGTAAATTTGGGTTAAAACGGCGTTTGGTTTTAACGTTTGAGTGACTTACTAAATTACCTACTTGGGGCTTTTTGCCGCAAAAATCGCATTCTCTGCTCATAATTCCTCCATATATATAATGAGAGCTTAATTTATATAACAAATGGGCCTGCACTAAAAGTTGTGCAAAATCGTACCCAAACACATTGTTCGTGTGTCAGCACGAATACATATACTTAGCGTGTATAAAAAGCAAGTATTTTTTCTAGAAAATTCGCTTTAAACCTTCATTGCAATTTTTTTACCCTTTTGATATATTCCCGTTTTCGTAATGAATATTAAAGAATTCTGCATAATTATTTTTAAATTGAATTTTTACAGTTCACTAAAAATATGTCTTTCAAAAAACATCTTTGTTATGTAGAATGTGGGCACAAAAATTCAAGAGCTTAACGGCACAGAAATAAACCACTCTTGAATGTTAACCCATTACTAACGTCAAGCTACAAAAACTCTGCAAATAATTTAGCAGTGGTATTATAAAAGGATTATATATGAAAAAACTACTTGTCATGGGGATTGGCAATATGTTGCTAACAGACGATGGTGTTGGCGTTTTTGCAGCCCAAAAATTGCAGGAAGAAACCTTCCCTGAAAATGTAACCATTATGGAAGCCGGAACCTTCACTCAAGATGTTTTCTATCTATTTGAAGGTTATGACTCCGTCTTAGTATTAGATATTGTACATGCCAAGGGTGAGCCTGGCACTATTTATAGATTAAGCGAATCTGACCTTGTGGATAATGAAAAACAAAGACTTTCTATCCATGATATTGATCTTATTGACTCAGTAAATATGGCAGAACTTTTACATGGTAAACGCCCGAACATACAAATATTAGGTATGGAGCCATATGACTTCACCACTTGGAATGTGGGTCTTTCCCCTAAAGTTCAGGCTAAATTTGACGATTTCTTAAACGTGGCCCGTAAAGAGATTGAAGCTTTTGCGGCAGAAAAGTAGGGGAAATTATGTGTCTTGCAATTCCAGCTAAAATTATTGAATGTTTGGACGACAATATGGTCAAAGCCCAAGTTGGCGAAAGCGAAACATTTTTAACAACTTCGGTTATGCTTTTACCAGAAGCAGTAGATGTTGGCGATTATATTATTGTTCATGCAGGTTTTGCTTTACATAAACTTAGGAAGGAAGATGCCCTTGAAACTTTGCGCTTGTATCGCGAAATGACAGTGCAAATTGAAGGTCACGAAGCTGATTTTTAAGTTTTTGTAGAATTATTTTCCCATTTTGTGATGTCTTGTAACTTGCCACAAATGTAAAAACAAGATATTTTAACTTTGTTCCTTATTATAAAAAGGAGAAATTATATGGAAAATAACATTCCAAAACCTAACAATGGTTCAGAAATAATCTTGGGTGACGTGGGTAGACGCTATGCGGCTGGACAAAAACTGTCCATGACAGATGAAAATATGGCCATCACAGCAACCACAAAACAAAACGCCGACCAATTTGGCCCAAGTATTACAGATTTTACAGTAAGTGGCCCAGAACTACCAGAGCAAGTTAAGGGAACTTTGGCCCAACATTCAACATAAAATATTCTTAAATTATAAAGATAATGACGGCCTTACTAAATTACAGTAAGGCCGTTAAAATTAGGAGATTATATGAGTTCAACTATTGACGAATTAACCATACATTATGAAGAAGACGGCCAATGCGTTGTTAAAGAAATTGATAAGGCCATTTTAAGCAAAGGTGCTTGGACTACCATTTTATTTCGCTTTCAAGAGTGGAAAAATGACGCAAACACCTACGGCCCAGACAAATACACCATCAGACGCTACAGAAAAATTGCTGGCGAATACAAGTATCAATCAAAATTTACCATATCAAGCGTAGACCAAGCCAAAAAAATCATCGAAACTTTACAGACTTGGGTCGACGACACTAAGTAGGATATTTTGATGAGTAGAACTTATTGCTTTATGCTAATCTTTCTTTTTTCAATTATTGGGATTTTCTTTTTACCCTACTTTGCACTTAAAGCCTTTTGTATACTGCTACTAAGTGCTTTGCTTTTCCTCTCCATAGCTATTGCAATCAAGTCATCAATACCAAAATATTTATTTATTACCCTGTTTTCATTGGCATTGCCCATATCCCTTCTTGAGGCATACCTTACCCTGAACCACGTTGAAGTAACTTATATTGGCGAAAACCCTTTTGAAAAACATGCTAACCTTGGGCATGCCCTAATCCCTAATAAAACTTTTGCGCGTAAGCTCTTATTTGATAAGGAAGTAGTTTATGACGTAAAATATAGCATTGATGACAAAAGACATCGCGTAACACCAATGCATGAAAATGCCAAAATAGCCGTGCTGCTTATGGGCGGGTCTTTCACCTTTGGTCAAGGTATTAATGATACTGAAACATTTGCTTATAAACTTGCTCAAAACTTAGGGCAAAATTACCAAGTAATAAATTTTGGAGTGCCAGCTTATGGCCCGCACCAAATGCTTGCTGAAATTGAAGCTGGGCTGCCATATCTTCAAAAATATGACCAAATTTTAACCTATTATACCTACATTAAGACACATGAAGTGCGTGCTGCTGGTAGTAAAAGAGATCAATCCAATGGCCCAAGATATGTTCTTGAAAATGGAAAAGCCATACGTAAAGGCCAATTTGATCAAGACCCAGCGTTTTTCTGGGAAAGTGGCTTTTGGTTAAAGCTTGAAGGCAATAAACTTTTTGAAAATGTAAAAAAATTCCTTCTTCCACAATTACTACCCTATAATACGGATAAAACACGTATGCAGCTTACTCAAGCTATTGTTGAAAAGTCCGCCAGTGAGATAGCAAAAATTAATAAAAATAGTATGTTTAGTGTTTTAGTTTGGCCTCCAAATGCCTTTAGCATGTTTTCACCTGACTGGAAAACATTACCAAACATACCAGTAATTGACATGAGCAAATGGCTACCAGATTCAGAGCAAAATATGCAACCTTACAGGCTAAAGGATATACATCCAAACGCCCATGCAGCTGACCTTGTGGCTCAAGAACTTACAAAACTTGTGAAAGAAGATACTGCTAAGCTTATTGCAAAATAACATGAAAGCAACTCGCAACAAAACTATAAATATTAGTCCATTAGAAGGAGAGGCTTACCTATCAAAATGCATATCAGTGCAGGAAAAAACAACTCTTAACCAAATTAATAATAAAACCATTATTGGCGACACCCTAAACACCCTACCATTATTACCTAATAATATTGTTGACTTACTCATAGTTGACCCACCATATAATCTGCATAAAAAATTTCATGGCAATAATTTCAAAAGAATAGATGATGATAGCTATGCACAATATACTGAGAGTTGGATTAAGCTTATCAAACCCTTACTTAAGGAAGATGCATCCATTTACGTTTGTTGTGACTGGCAATCAAGCATTATTATTGGCACAATACTAAAGCAGCACTTTAAATTACAAAATAGAATTACATGGCAAAGAGAAAAAGGCAGAGGCGCTCGTAATAACTGGAAAAACGCCATGGAAGACATTTGGTTTGTAACTAATTCTAAAAGCTTTACCTTCAATGTGGAGGCCGTAAAACTAAGGCGCAAAGTCTTAGCCCCATATAAAGTTAAAGGCACTCCAAAAGATTGGGAAGAAACAAAACACGGTAAATTTAGAAATACCTTCCCTTCAAATTTTTGGGATGATATTTCCATCCCTTACTGGTCCATGCCAGAAAACACAGCCCACCCTACACAAAAGCCAGAAAAACTCATTGCAAAACTAATACTTGCAAGCTCTAATGAGGGAGATGTCGTACTTGACCCATTTTTAGGCTCAGGCACAACAAGCGTTGTGGCTAAAAAATTAAAAAGAAATTACATTGGTATTGAGCACAATGAGCAATACTGCATTTGGGCGGAAAAGCGCTTAGAAATGGCAGAGCATGACCCAAGCATCCAAGGATATACTGATGATATTTTCTGGGAAAGAAATACAGGAAATATTCAAAAAAGACTAAAAGCAAAAAGTAAGAGTTACAAATGCCAAGAATAATTATCGGCATAAGTGGTGCTAGCGGCATGCCACTTATAAAAACATTACTTAAGCAATTTTCATCAGTTAACTCATTGGAGTTGCATCTGATAATCTCAAACGGCGCTATTAAGGTTATGCAAGCGGAAGGCGGCTATGAGCTTAAAGATTTTCGCAAATATGCCCATAAGGTTTATGATGCCAAGGATATGTCCTCAGGCCCTGCCAGTGGCTCTTGGCAGCATGCTGGCATGATTGTTTGCCCATGCTCCATGGCAAGCCTTGCTGCTATTAATAATGGGCAAGGCACAAACCTTATCCATCGAGCAGCTGATGTTTGCCTAAAAGAGCGTCGCCCATTAATCATAGTACCACGCGAAACGCCTTATAATCTAATACATTTACGAAATATGATGGAATTGTGCAGTGCTGGAGCTAGCATAATGCCTTTTAACCCAGCCTTTTATGCAAATAAAACTTCATTAAAAGCTACGATGAAGCATTTTGGCGGGCGCGTGCTTGATCAGCTAAATATTCAGCATGAGCTTTGCAAGCGCTGGAAAGATAATCAGTAAAAAATCTATAAATAAAATATTTTACAAGCAAAATTTCTACTTTTTTTAATAATCATGGCTCATTTTCAATGCTGTTTTTACTTGCTCAGCATTAAAATTTTCGCTATAATGCCATCCTTCATTACGGAGGTGTTTCACTACCGGTGTAGTGCCCGGTCTTCAAAACCGGTGGCGGGCAGAGATGTCCGTGGTAGGTTCGACTCCTATACACCTCCGCCATTTTATATTCACACACAAATCATTGATTCGTATTTTATTAGAATATTTTGATTAAAATATTATTATTTTAGCAGTATTAACTGTTTTTCAGTGTCGACTACTTAACATTTTGGCGTGCTTCTTGTAATTCTTCTTGAGTGTTAGTTAATGATGAGAGCAAGGCTTTTTGCTCTCGTAAATCACGCACAAAAGCAAGCGTTACATCTTCGC
>CAYJCI010000149.1:0-5489 GCA_964368595.1 uncultured Desulfovibrionaceae bacterium | reverse complement strand
ATCATCGACACCCCAGGCCACGCCGACTTTGGTGGTGAGGTTGAGCGCGCACTTTCCATGGCAAGTGGTGCCATATTATTAGTTGATGCTTCAGAAGGCCCACTACCGCAAACCCGCTTCGTACTACGCAAAACACTAGAAGCAGGACTGCATGTTATTGTTGTTGTTAATAAAATTGACCGCAAAGATGCAAGACCACAAGAAGTTTTGAATGAAGTTTATGACCTTTTCATTGACCTTGACGCCACAGAAGAGCAGCTTGAATTCCCAGTACTTTACGCCATAGGCCGTGAAGGTGTTGCCATGAAAAGCCTTGATGAAAAAGGTGAAAGCCTAGCCCCACTTTTTGATACTATTTTAGAAGCTATCCCCGGCCCAAGCCATGATCCAGAAGAGCCATTCCAAATGCTTGTGGCTGACCTTGATTATTCAGATTACCTAGGTCGCTTGGCTGTTGGCCGCATCATGCATGGCGAAATCAATGCAAAGGATACTCTTGTCTGCATGGGGCAAGATGGTAATGCAAAACCCTTGCGTGTTAGCAAGTTACAAGTTTATGGTGGTTTGCATCTTACTGAGGTGGAAAAAGCAATTGCTGGTGATATTGTCGTTCTTGCAGGTATTGAAGACGTAACCATTGGCGACACAATCTGCACAAAGGACGCACCACGCACACTACCTCGCATACGTGTTGATGAGCCAACCGTTGCCATGCGCTTTGGCATCAATACCTCTCCTCTTGCAGGTAAAGAAGGTAAACTAGTTCAAAGCCGTGTTATCTGGGAACGCTTGTGTAAAGAAGCCCTACGTAACGTAGCCATTAGAGTTGAAGAAACTGACGAGCGTGATGCCTTCTTGGTAAAAGGCCGTGGTGAATTTCAAATGGCTATTTTAATTGAAACCATGCGCCGTGAAGGCTTTGAGCTATCAGTGGGCCGTCCAGAAGTAATCTTAAAGAAATCCGATGATGGTAAACTACTAGAACCTATAGAACATTTATATGTAGATTGTGACGAATACTTCATGGGTGTGGTTACAGAAAAGCTGGCCCAACGCAAAGGACGCATGCTTAACTGTATTAACGACAAAAGTGGCGGTACAGGGCGTGTTCGCCTAGAGTTTTCAGTGCCATCTCGTGGGCTAATTGGCTATAGAGATGAATTTTTAACTGATACCAGAGGCACAGGCATAATGAACTCACTCTTGGCTGGTTATGAAGAATGGCGTGGAGATTTCCCCACACGCTTCAACGGCTCCATAGTGTCTGACCGTAGTGGTAGCTCAGTGCCATATGCGCTTTTTAACTTAGAACCACGTGGTATTTTATTTGTTCCTGCTGGTGTGCCTGTTTACGAAGGCATGATCATTGGTGAGCACAACAGAGATAATGACATTGACGTTAACCCCACTAAGGAAAAAAAGCTAACCAATATGCGTGCATCTGGTAAGGATGAAAACGTAATCCTAACCCCCACTCGCGCCATGACTTTAGAATTTGCACTACACTTTGTACGCGAAGACGAGATGGTTGAGGTAACTCCAGAGTCAATTCGCCTGCGCAAAACCATACTCACAGCACAAAAAAGACATCAGGTACTTGGCGCTAAGAAAAAGGCAAGCCAAGCTTAGTTTTTGTATATTATTGTATAAAAAAAGCCACTTCTGAGAAGAAGTGGCTTTTTTTACTTATTCAACAATAAAAGGATGTTACAAATTATAGTTAAAATCAATATTAATTTTAGTAAAATTTTAGATTTTTTAAGACAATCCTTAATCAGCTATAATTATTTACTAATTACCAAAAAGTCCTTTAATTAATTTACCAGCACCTTCAGTTACTTTTTTGGTGGTGTCAGTTGTGCCTTTAACCACAATTTCTGTACCTTTACCAAGAATCTCAGGTGCGGCAACTCCAGTTTTAATCAAAGTTTGGGTAATCCATTTTGGATCAACTCCATAAGCAGGCTTACTAAAAGTACCACCAATTGTTACAGGGATAATCATATTTGCCACAGCAGCATCTACTTTCAAATTAAGACTTTCACTAGGCAAAGCAACATTACCACCACCCTTGGCTGATACTCCATCTCCCTTTAATGCGGCATTAGTTATGGTTATAATGCCATTTTTAGCAGTAAAAGGCACACTTAAATCTGAAAATGTTTTAAAACTTACTGGTTTTACAATAGGATTTGGCGGTATTTCCATGCCTTCTTTTAAGTTTATGTTTTTAGCATAAATTTCACCCTTACCACTAAGAGTGTTCATAATTTGCTTGCTAGATACGGCTGTCATATTTAAGTCCCAGCTAAAGTCAACTTCAGCATCAAGAGGGCTTTGCCCTTGTAATGCAGCAAGGATAGGACCAAGCTTTAAGCCACTAAGTGTGCCCTCTTTTTGTATTTTCATGCTAGGTAGGGCAATGTTGCTCTTACCATGCATGCTACCGCCACTGGCAATATTAAATTTTATGGGGTTTAAGTCATATACCGTGCTTGCACCGCCCTTACCCTTAGCATGAACTTGTATATCTTTAAGATTTATGCCTTTTAAGCTTACTTGGCTTAAATTCAAAGCTAAATCAACTTGTGGATAAATAGTCTTTGCAGTGGATTTTTGCGATTTTTTAGCACTGGTTGAGGCAGAGCTTTGTGTCATTAAAGCATCAAGTTTAATATCCTTAATATTAATTTGACCTTTAATACTTGGTATTGCAGCAAGTGCTATGGCTAAATCCTTAGATGATACATCAATTTGTCCCATATCAGCAGGAATAAGCCCAGCTTGTGGAGTGTATAATAACTTTGTATTTTGTAAGGTTATAACACTTGATGCATAGGTTAATGTTGTATCAAATGCAATTTTACCCTTTAAGCTAGGGTTAGAAATACTTAATAAAGTATCCAACTGAAGGTTAGATGGTGCATTGGGTTTAAGATTAGTTAGCTTTGCATTAAATTCTTTTATATCAATCTTTTGTCCATCAGCAAGCTGAATGGAAAATTGCCCATTTTCAATTACAAGCAAGGCCAATTCTAATGGTAGTTCTGGTAAAGCTTCATTATTAGCTTTTGTATCAGCTTTTTTGCTAGTTTTAGGCATTACAAAATTAACCACGGGGCTGTTTAAGTGCAATTCATCAACAACAACTCTCCCACTTAATAATGGCATAAATTGCACGTGAACAAGGCCGCTTTGAGCCGCAAAACTAATATTTTTTGTAGCTTTATCACCCCAAGATACAACGCCAAATTTTACACCCAAGGGCATAAAAGAAATGCTTGGAACTTGTTCAACAATTAAGGCTTGCCCCGTTAATTCCTGCACTCTTTTAGCAATTTCATCTTGTACAGTTTTTGGATCAATCATATTAATGGCAACAAAAAAACCACCAATTAAAATTACGAATATTAAAACAATTGCTAGAAAAACCTTCTTCATTCTCATAAACCTCTTTAATAATTTTATTTTATATTTCTTAGGAGAGATTGTAGTATAGTTTTTAAAAAAATAAAAGCTCTTAGGTTAAACCTAAGAACTTTTATTTAATATAATTATATTTGATACTTAGCCCATAGATTGGAATGTCTTCTTAGACGCTTTACAAACTGGGCAGCACCAATCTTCTGGTAAATCTTCAAACTTAACGCCAGCAGGGACCTTACGTCTTTTGTCGCCACGGTCAGGATCATACACATAACCACAGTTAGCAATTTGACATCTCCACATATCTTTTGCTTCAGCCATAGATTCCTCCAGAGTTATTAAAAGTTACTAGTTCACCCCAGCACAATTTTTACAAACACCGTCATACTCAACACGAGCATTGGTAATTATAAAATCGTCCACTTGCACATTTTCAACACTAGGCACAGAAAGAGGTGGTACAACATCACCAATACGCCCACAATGAACGCAACGTACATGTTGATGCCAAGATGTATCACCATCAAAACGTTTAATACTTCCGGCAGACTCAAGTTTCAAGATTTCGCCAGTTTCTGCCAAAAAGTCTAAATTACGATATACAGTCCCAAGGCTAATGCGTGGCATACGCTTACGCACCATGCCGTACAATTCATCAGCCGTTGGATGGCTTTTTACCTTCCTAAGCTCTTCTAATATTACGGCTCTTTGTTGGGTCATTCTGCTTTGAATCATTTTTCCTCCACTAAGATACTATATTATATCATTTAACCATCTGTTCCGCACAAGTTCAACATTTTCTACTCAGGTTCTGCTCAGATAAGATACTATATTGTATCAGTTAATCCTTTATTCAGCTACGATTAATGCAAGGTATTCTCAATAAGGAAAAATGTCAAGAGCAATAAATAATTTTTATTAAAAAAAGCCTAAAAAACGTGTGACCGTTCTTTAGGCTTTTAATTATTCATTTACGCCATGGATGGAGAGTTTGGTGGCCCTCCCTTAGGATCCTTTGGCATAGCTTTTTGTGAAGCATAAACTGCAACCATAACCCCTGCCCCAATGATATCCGTGGTAATATCTGGAATAATTAAGGCAATGGCTGCACCTGCTAGTGGTAGACGCTCCCAGAAGTGCAAGTTACGTAACCAATAACCCACATTTGCAAAGGATAATGAGATAATACCAATAGCTGCTGTTGATACATAGAACACCACTTCCATACCTGTGGCATTAATCATCAACAAGCCAGGGTTATAGCAGAATATGTATGGTATCAAGAACCCTGCCAGCGCCAGTTTTACTGCCATAAAGCCCGTTTTATTCGGGTCAGAGCGAGCAATACCTGCGGCAGCATATGCTGCAAGGGCTACTGGTGGTGTTAGGTCAGCCAAGATACCAAAGTACATAATAAATAAGTGTGCTGCCAAAGGTGGTACACCAAAGCTTTGAATAGCAGGTGCGGCGATGGTTGCAAGCACTATGTATTTTGCAGTAGTTGGCAAGCCCATACCAAGCACGATGGATGCGAACATGGTGAACACCAAGGTTAGCATAAAACTACCAGCAGACAAAGCCACAATGGCGTTCGCAAGCTTTAAGCCCATGCCAGATAAGGTTACAACACCAATTACAATACCAGTACATGCACAAGCTGCTGCAACACCAAGGGCAAGACGAGCACCATTTTCCATGGCAGACAATGCATCTTTAATGTTTAACTTATTGCATTGAACAAGGGCAGTGCCAAGGTTTTCATTGTTGAATTGAGCACCTTGGAATGTCTTCCAGTTATTGGCAAGTATGGAGATACCTACAGTTGTAACAATACAATAATAAGCAGATTTAAGCGGAGTATAACCACTCATAAGTAGGTAAATTAAAACAAATATAGGCACTAACAAGTAACCACCTTCACGTAGCACGTGCATGGTTACTGGCAAACGCTCCTTAGGTATGCCTTGAAGGCCGAGACGCTTTGCTTCAATATGCACCATAAAGCCCACAGCTAAATAATATAACAATGCGGGAATAATAGCAGTTTTAGCAATTTCAAAATA
>CAYJCI010000148.1:0-5498 GCA_964368595.1 uncultured Desulfovibrionaceae bacterium | reverse complement strand
TGCATGCCTGGTAATTGAGTAATACCTGCAGCATTATAAGCAATGGCAGATGGATCATCAGCACGGCCAACCATACCACTTGCAAGACCAAGACCACGAGCAGACCATTCAGTCATGGCAAAACCTTCAGCCATAGCTGAACCAGCGAAACACAATGTCAATAATACTGACAAGATAAGAGAACGAACCTTTTGCATGAAGCCCCCAAAAAAAGTTGATTTTTAAGACATGAAGCATTACTCGCAAAAATTAGAGTAACACTTCAAAAAAAATGCGATGTGCCCTTAAATCATATTTATGGGGTCAAGGTCAAGAGAAAAACGCACTTTATTTTTATCTATTTTTTGAGTTGCCAATGCGTAGATTTGCCTAATGCTGTTCCAATCTTTGCCTTTGAGTAAGCAGTGAAAGCGCCTTTGCCCGCGCAAGAGTGAAAGTGGTGCTGGCGCAGGGCCAAGGACTGTTACGCCATGCTCACGCCCAAGCTGGCGTAATTCTGAGCCAATTTGTTGCATAAACTGCGGGCCTTCTGCAAATTCCCGCTCATAGGACATACGAATCAAGGCTAAAAATACAAATGGTGGGTAGTTTCGTTTAGCTCTTCTTTGCAGCTCTTCAGCATAAAAACCCTCAAAGTTAGCATCTTGTATATATTTCCAGCAATAGTGGTTAGTGTCACGAGTTTGAATGAGTACCGTGCCTGGCTTTGTTCCACGGCCAGCACGCCCAGCTGATTGCACAAGCAGTTGAAACGTACGCTCAGCCGCCCTATAATCTGGCATATTTAAGCCCACGTCGCCGTCAGCCACCAGAGCCAAGGTTACGTTGGGAAAATGATGCCCCTTGGATAACATTTGGGTACCCACAAGTATTTGAGCCTCACCCTTAGCAAAGCTTTCTAATATGGCCTCGGTTTGGCCTTCACGTCTTGTGCTATCACGGTCAAGCCTAAGCACCTGACCTTTTGCAAAATTATTAATGTATTCTGCTAATTTTTCAGTGCCCTCACCCATGGGTAAATAATGCATACCCTTACAATTACTACAAATTGTCGGAAAAACCACATTATAACCACAATAGTGGCAAACAAGACGCTCGCGATTTTTATGGTAGGTGAGGCCAATTTCGCAATGCGGGCAACGAGCAACCTCATTGCAACCAAGGCAATACATTAATGGTGCATAACCACGCCTGTTTAACAAAATTACAGCTTGCTCACCGCGGGCAAGGGTATCTTTAATGGCGGCTTCGCTTTCTTTTGCTAAAATATTAGCCGAGCCACCTTGCCCTGCTATATTTACCAATTTAATTTCTGGTAATGTACCGCCACCCACACGCGCATCTAAGGTTTGTGTTGGTAAATCCTTTTCTTTAGCGGCATAAAAAGTTTTAATATCTGGCGTGGCTGAGCCTAAAACCAATAAGCCTTTTTGTTGTGCTATGCGAAACCACGCCACTTCCTTAGCATGATAGTGCAATTTTTCGTCTTGCTTATATGATGCATCATGCTCTTCATCAAGTACAATGGCCCCTAAGCTTGGTAGGGGTAAAAATAATGATGAACGCGTTCCAACCACAACACAAGGCTCACTACGCTTAGCAAGCTGCCTGAAGGTTTGCTCTCGCTTAGTGGGGCTTTGGTAACCATGATATAAAAAAACAGGCAAATGCGGCAAAGCAAGGGCTGCATCTCGCTTTAACTTCAAAGCCAGCGCAACTTCTGGTGCAAGTAGTAATATGGATTTGCCCTGCTCCATGCACATTTTTGCCAATTCTAAATATACAGCAGTTTTACCACTACCAGTCACTCCAAAAAGTAAATGACTTTGTGCTTTACCGCTAGCTAATGCACTAGCAAAATTTTTTAGTGCAGCATCTTGAGCTTTAGACAATGTGAAACTTAATGGTGGTGGCGGCAAAAGTTCAAGCCCCGCTTCTGGCTCATCATCCACATCGCCTGCCTTTAAAGCCACATGCCCATGCTTAACAAGGCTAGAAAGAGCCGTTGCTGTCCCATCACCCAAAGCGTGCCCCAATTGACGGCGGCTAACGCTACCACGCTCTTGCAAAAAATCTAAAATGGCAATTTGTCTTTTAGCCAATGGACGCACAGGCCAAGGAGGATCAACCTGCAAAACACAAAGCTCCGTATTGCCTGCATCTTGCCTTGGTAATAGCATTTCACCAGTACCACTCAACAAAGCATTTGCAAGCTCAATTTGCTCAAGTTCTGGTAAAGAGCAAATTGCCTTTAAGGCAAATATCCTTGGTTTACCAGCATAAAAATGGCGCATTTTTACATGTGTTGTGCGTAAACCAATAGGCAACACATTGCCCAAGATATTGCCAGCACTTCTATACTGCCGCAAGGATAATTGCTGTACCATCTCCATATATGCTGCATCAAAAGTGGGCTCACATTCCAAAGGCCAAGCCAAGGGTTTAATGCTCACACCATCTGGAACTTGAAAATCTTCACTACTATCTATAATAACAGCAACACGCAAACTCCTACCCAATGGCACGACTACTCGCATGCCCACGGCAAAAAACTCCCCCTCCCCTTGCGGCCACCACGAAGGTTTGGCATAGGTTAGGGTTGCATATGGTGGAGTTAATAATGCTACTGAATAATACATAATTTTTACTTAAGAGCTTTCTGGAGGAAGGGAAATTTTTTCAAAAATTTCCCTTCCTCCAGACCCTCATCCCTTAAAAACTTTTAATGCCTAAAATATTCTTTCTAAATATTTTAGGTCAGATCTTAATTTATTTTTATAGTCGAAATATATCGCTAGTTGCCTTGCACAAATTTAAATAATGCACATTTTAAAAAGCCCACAGGGCACTGGGTTTTTGTGAGTGTGAAACACGAGCAAAACCCGAGTGGCTCGTTTTTGTCTATTTTATGCATATTTTCAGATTTTTTCTTGTGCCGAGGAAGGGTGATTTTTTTGGAGGCAGAGCGTATATAAATACGCGCGTTCAAAAAAATTAGCCTGACGAAGGCACAAGAAAAAAGATAAATATCATACTATCGGACAAAAGTTACGAAATACCCGTAGGTCACCCCAACAAAACCAAAAATTAATGCTGAAAAAATTATATTTTTCCAGCATTAAAATAAATACAATTATAAAATTAACTACTTAAACTGCAAAATATTCTTCAACATCTCCAACAAATCATAGCGCAAATCTTCATCTTGAATGGCAAAATATACGTTAGCAGTTAAATATTCAGCCCAGTCACCAGCGTCAAAGCGCCTTCCTGACATTTTTACAGCAAGCATGCCTTTATCCTTAGCAAGTGCTTGCAAGGCATCTGTTAACTGCAATTCCCCACCATGACCTGGGGTTAAATTTTCAATATATTCAAAAATATCTGGTGTTAAAACATAGCGCCCAACAATGGCAAGCCTTGATGGTGCTTTATCTTGAGCTGGCTTTTCAACCATATCATTAATGCGGTAAACACCTGTTGCTATTTCAGTTCCATCAATAATACCATAGCGGCTAACCTTTTCTTGAGGTACTTCCATAACCCCAATGACGGGCATCTTTTCTGCCATTGCCACGTCAATAAGTTGCTTTATGCCAGGAATTCCGCCAAACATAAGGTCGTCACCAACCATAACAGCAAAGCTTTCATTACCCACCAATTCTTTAGCACAAAGCACAGCATGCCCAAGGCCCAATTGCTTTTTCTGGCGCACAGACATGATGTTTACCATTTCTGCAACTTCACGCACCATTTCTAATTTATCAAGCTTTCCAGCTCTTTCAAGCACGCCTTCCAATTGTAAATTATAGTCAAAATGATCTTCAATAACGCTTTTATCTTTGTTAGTTACAAAAACAACGTCTTTAATTCCAGATTTAATAGCTTCTTCTACCACGTATTGGATTACGGGTTTATTGTAGATGGGTAGCATCTCTTTCGGAATATTTTTACTTGCAGGCAGTGAGCGTGTGCCCCAACCTGCCACAGGGACAATAACCTTACGCACAGTATTCATTAAAACTCTTCCTTCTCACCCAAAATGTTAACTGAGTGCTTTTTGCACAACGTCTGCCAAGGCTTCTGCATGTTCACGCACCTTGGTATAATTTTCACCTTCAACCATGACTCGGCATAATGCCTCTGTACCAGAGTAGCGTAAAAGGACACGCCCTCGCTTTCCTAAATCTTTTTCAACACTTTTTTTAACCTTTGCAATACTTGGTACATCTTCAAAGGCTATTTTTTTATTTACTCGTACATTAATAAGCTCTTGCGGAAATGGTGTAAGCAATCCTGCAAGTTCTGAAAGGGGACGACCCTTCTCTTGTATATATCTTAAAATCTGCAAAGCGGCAAGCAAACCATCACCAGTAGTGCAGTATTGCCTAAAAATAATATGACCTGATTGCTCCCCACCAAGCATGGCTTGGCTACTGCGCATGGCCTCCATAACGTAACGGTCACCAACATCTGTACGCAATAGTTTACCCTTGTGTTCTTGCATAAACACTTCAAGAGCCATGTTGCTCATAACAGTAGCTACCAGTGTATTCTTAGGTAATTCCTTGCGCTCCATCATGGCAGAGGCACATAATGCCATGATTTGATCACCATCTAAAATATTGCCCTTTTCATCAACTACTATTAAACGGTCAGCATCGCCATCAAGCGCAATACCTATATCGGCCCGCACTTCGCGCACTTTATCTGCCAAATGTTGTGGGAATAGTGAACCACAATTATCATTAATATTTAAGCCATTAGGCTCAGTATTAAGTTTAATTACATCTGCCCCAAGCTCTTGCAAGGCAAGGGGGGCAACCTTATAACTTGCGCCATTGGCACAATCTATAACTATACGCAAACCATCAAGGGTTAAATGCGGAGGGAAGCAACTCTTTGTATATACAATATATCTACCACCAGCATCTTGCACCTTAGTGGCACGCCCCACATTATCAGACTTAGGGTAGGGCCAATCCTTCGTATCTAGAGTCATTGCAGCAATTTCATCTTCCACAGCGTCGGGCAATTTAAAGCCCTCTGCATCAAAGAATTTTATACCATTATCATTATAAGGATTATGTGATGCAGAAATTACAATACCAAGGTCAGCCCTCATGCTACGTGTCAAAAAGGAAATGGCAGGTGTTGGCAAAGGGCCAGTTAAAATAACATGCATACCAGCTGCGCAAAGGCCTGCAGTTAGGGCATTTTCAAAAATATAGCCTGAAAGTCTAGTATCTTTACCAATAACAACTTTATGTTTATGATTTCCACGTTTAAAACAAATACCAGCAGCAAGCCCAAGGCGTAAGGCAATTTCTGGTGTCATGGGATAAGTATTAACCCTGCCCCTAATGCCGTCGGTACCAAAAAGACGTGTTTGCATAAAAACTCCTAACTATTTAGTTGATGCTGAAAAATGCGTTTCCACGAATTTTAAGAAAGACACGCCCACTCCAAACACCGCTTTGCAGTCGCAGGAAGTTCGA
>CAYJCI010000147.1:0-5514 GCA_964368595.1 uncultured Desulfovibrionaceae bacterium | reverse complement strand
CCATTAACATTGCATTACGAGGGGCAGCCAATAAAATTTCACAATCATCTGAAGGTCTTGCGCTTGGATATTACTCAAAAGAACTTGATGCCATATTAGTTTATGGCCCTTCTAGTCTTTACAGCTACACCATTGGTTTATCCATTCCAGAAGATCATCCTGGCCGTAAGGTTATGGAGACTAATACCCCCTTGGTGGCGCGCGGAACCATGGTGCGTGGTAATATTATGAATGCCATGTTTCCGCTTGAGCGTGAAGGTAAGGTTATTGGATATATTTGGGCCAATGAGCTTGAAGAAGACGTGCAAGCGCAGTTAAAAACCATTACGCGCGATGCTGAGTATACTTTGACTGCAGGTTTTCTCATAACTGTCATAGTTTTAATATATTTATCACAGCAAAGTATGAAGGGGATAAATAGTATTATTAGCGGCGTTAGAATTATGCAAAATGATTTATCGCATCGCCTGCCCCCTTTGAAGGGTGAGTTTAATGACGTAGCTTCAAGCTTAAATGACATGGCTGAAAATCTACACATTGCCACTAGCGAAAGTGAGCGAGCGGTTGCTGTATTACAAGGTGTAATGAATAATCTTGAAGCAGCAATTGTGGTTTGTGACCCTGCAACTAGGCGTATTGTTTACGCAAATCCATATATGCTGCACCTTTGGAATGTGGAAAGCCTTGAAAACAGGGCTTGCTACGCGGCTTTATATGGCTTTAGTAAGCCTTGTGCTGATTGCCCTCAAGTTGAGTTTTTCCAAGGTGGCGTGCCCAATTATGAAGCCACATACCAAGAAAAATATGATGCTAGACTTGATCGTGATTTTCTTGTGGCTGATCGTTTAATCTCGTGGCATGATGGGCGTATTGTGCATTTGCGTGTGGCAACAGATATTACTGACCGTAAAGCCTTATTAGCAGCAGAAACTGCCAATAAGGCTCAGCGTGAATTTTTGGCTCGCATGAGCCATGAAATTCGTACACCCATGAATGGCGTACTTGGTATGACTAGATTAGCCATACAGGAGGGGCCAGACCCAAAGCAGTTGGAATATCTAAATAAAATTCAATCTTCCGCAGTGC
The DNA here is from genome assembly GCA_964368595.1 of uncultured Desulfovibrionaceae bacterium. Lineage (GTDB taxonomy): Bacteria > Desulfobacterota > Desulfovibrionia > Desulfovibrionales > Desulfovibrionaceae > CAYJAD01. The sequence goes on along the minus strand of CAYJCI010000147.1, from coordinate 4,428 downwards.
TTTTGCTTGGCATTATCAATGATATTCTTGATTTTTCTCGTATAGAGGCTGGTGCCATGACTATTGAGAAGAAGCCATTCCTTATTCACGAAATTGTACAAAAAGTACATGAATTAGTGCTACCAAGAGCAAAAGAAAATAATAGCACGCTAAATGTGCATATTGATAGTTCTGTGCCTAAGTATGTCATGGGTGATAGTTTGCGTATTTCTCAAGTATTATTGAATTTACTTGGTAATGCCACAAAGTTTACTGCCGATGGCGAGGTTAAGTTAAAAATGCATGCAATGTCTCTTGCTAATGGCTATTTGAGAATTCATTGTGATGTATCTGACTCTGGCATTGGCATGACCAAGCAACAGCAAAAAGAACTATTTAAGCCGTTTACACAAGCAGATACTTCAACATCTCGTAAATTTGGAGGCACAGGCCTTGGCTTGTCCATTTGTAAAGCCTTAGTTGAGCTTATGAATGGCCAAATTAGTGTTAGCAGCGAAGAGGGCAATGGAAGCACCTTCTCCTTCTTTGTGGAGCTTGAGCCTTATGATGAAGAAATTCACGCAGCAATTCTTGAGGCACATCCTTGGGATGGCGTGCGTTATGATGGCTGCCAATGCTTGCTAGTGGAAGATAACTCCCTCAATCAAGAAATTGCTTTGGCAATTTTAGCAGAATTTGGCATTGAAGCCGATGTTGCTAATGATGGTAAGGAGGCCGTTGCCGCCTTTATGAAAAGGGATTACGACCTGATTCTTATGGATATGCGCATGCCTGTTATGGATGGCATTGAGGCTACAGTCATCATCCGCGGTAGTGAAAAGCATGACGCAAGGACTGTACCCATTGTTGCCATGACTGCCAACGCCATGGCTGAGGATAGGGAAGAAAGCAAGGCCATTGGAATGAACGGACATATTGCAAAACCAATTGACTTAAATGAACTTCAAATGGTGTTTTATGATTGCTTGGTGGTTAATAAAAAAGATAGGGTCTTGATGTAGCTTGTGCTTAAAATAAGTCTTTAGCATCAATAAATAATATTAAAAAAGGTAGCCTAGGCTACCTTTTTTTGTGATATTTGTTTTAAGCTAAGAAATATCTGTATATTAAAGTGCCAAATAGCAGTGAAAGTGCGGCGTATAAGCAATAACGCACCATTTTAACACCAATCTTAATGGCAAGCCTAGCTCCTAGCTGATTGCCAATAATGCTACCTATGGCACAAGGTATTGCAAGTGTGTAAAGAACAACTCCACCAGAGGCAAAAGCCGCCAATGCCCCAACATTGGAAGCTAAATTAAAAACCTTGGTTGTACCAGAGGCATGCACAAGGCCAAGGCCTAAGAACATATGCAAGCCAAGGATGAAAAAGCTACCTGTGCCTGGCCCAAAAAAACCATCATAAATGCCAATAACCATACCAATAATACAAACCATAATTTTTTGTTTGTTCATGGGTATGTCTGTATTATCGCGTAGTGAGCGCCCAGAAAATAAGGAAAATACAAGGCCAATGGGCAGCAAGACTGCCATAACCTTGCCAAGCATTTCACTTTCCATTTGTAGGGCAAGCCATGAGCCCAAGACTCCGCCCAAAAATGAAGAAATAAAACCGTAAGGTACAAGATGCAATGTAATTAGCTTGTTACGGAAAAAAGTCCACGTGGCAGTTAATGTGCCTAGTGAAGATGCAAATTTATTTGTTCCAAGGGCAAAGTGCGGTGGAATATTGAGTAATAACAATGAGGGCACTGTAATAAGCCCACCTCCACCTGCTATAGCATCTACAAAACCTGCGGCTAAGAAGGCAAATGTTGCTATTAAAATTATAGTTAATTCTACTTCCACGAAAATATCCTGTTTTTAATTTTTGTCTTAAACTCTAGTTATTTCAAATTATTTATGCTTCAAAAGCTCTGGCTTATAACATTAAATGAGGGCTAAGAAGCAAAAGGCAACATATCCGTACTGCCCTAAGAACACAAGATTTTTTATGAGTGTTTTTTGATAAGTAATTAACTTGGCGAAGGCGCAAAATCATAAATTCATATAGTAAACTATTTTATCGATGTAATTTTTAATAATTACAAGAAAAAAATATGCATTAAGAGGTATTAAATTAAGTAATGTATTTAATATTGCATCAAAATTTAATGTATAACCAAGTTATGATGCAATTTATAACATGTATTTTAGCTGTGGTTTAATTATTTACAGCTTAATAAAGTACTAATTGACTTATTAGTTCATCTAAAAACTTTAAATCCAAAAAACAGTTAAGAAATCAAAAAAAATACGTTTAAGCAGGGGTAATACAAGTAAAATATATGTGAAACGCTTCAGTCTTACACCAAGAAGAAAAATCTGCATTATGCACCTCATGGCAAGATAATGGCCAAATTAACAGACAAGAGGTGTAATATGACAGAGCGTTTTCAAAAAGTGCATGCATTTACCGCACAATGGGAAGGTGGCTTAAGTAATCATAAAAATGATCCAGGTGGGATTACAAATTATGGGGTTTCATTACGCTGGCTTAAGCAACTTGAAGCTGAAGTTAAGCAAGATTTAGAAAAGCAAATTGCCACTTGTGATGGCAGCAATGCATGGGATAATCCATATGACTATAATGATGATGGCCTCGTTGATGAAAAGGACATTAAAGCCTGCACAAAAAAGCAAGCCGCAAAATTAATGCATGATAATTTTTGGAAAAATTTACATTGCGAATCATTGCCTCTTTCGTTGGCATTGGTGCTTTATGATGCTGCTGTAAATATGGGTGAATCAAGAGCTACAAGAATTTTACAAGAAGTTTGTAATGTGGTTGGTGAAGCGCATTTAGATGTGTTTGAAGCATTAAAAGTAGATGGCATTTGCGGGCCAAAAACCATTACCCTTTGTGCAACTCTTGGTGAATTTGGTTTGGATTTTTATGCTGCTCGTATGGTTGTGCGGCAAAGAATAAATTTTTATGTGAATTTAAGCCGAAATAATCAAAATTTTGCTGTGTTTTTGGATGGATGGAAAAATAGATGTCAAAGCTTACTTGAGCATTTAGCAATGTTTGAAAGGGATAATTAAGGTGAAATATGACTATTCAAAATTTAGCCTTAACCCCCATAGTTGTGCTGGTTATTCAAGGGCTTTTAGCTTGGGCTTTGTGGAGCATTCGGCATGCTTTTGTACGCGAAGAGGACTATGCAGAACATTTGGATCAAGAAAATTTGCTACGCCAAGAAGATATTAACCGTATAGCCACCTTGGAGGGGCGCTTAATTGCGATGGATGAGCGTATTGCCCTCTTGCCAGATGCCACAACCTTGAGTGATTTAGCAAAAGTTGTGGAGAGTTTACGTGGTGACTTAAAGGCCATTGATATGCGAATAACTGGGGTTGATAGGCTTATGCAAAGGCTTGAGCGTGCTCTTGAGCGTCAGGAATTAATTTTGCGAAGCAAGCATGTGGCGGGTGAATAATGACAAAATCGCAAGTGAGTAAAGCAACCAATGCCGAAGCAAAGTTGGTAAACGCGCTTAAAGCAAGGCTTGCTGCCTTAACTCAAGGCCTAGGTGATGCAGATGTTGGCGGTCGAGGCATTGATTTAGTAAAAGAAATTAAAGAATTATATTCAATAATTTCTGCTTTGAACCCAGACGTAAAAGCTCAAAAAGCAGATAATACAAAGGTGGAAGTGGGCTGGACTGAATGGGAAAATATGCCAAAAGCAACCGCTGTTCAGCAAGCACCGCCTAAGGAAAATGGCAGTGAATAAATGCATAATCCCCTATAAGCCACGCCCATTGCAATGGGATTTTCATAAAGAGCGAACGCGCTTTTGTGTGCTTTTATGCCATCGTCGTTTTGGCAAAACTGTTGCCGCCATCAATGATTTAATTCGTGAGGCTTTGCGCAGTAATTGCCATGATTGGCGGGCTGCATATATGGCTCCATTCTTGGGCCAAGCTAAAACTGTAGCTTGGGATTATTTAAAACATTTTGCTGGGGTGGTAGATGGTACTAGATTTTTAGAATCAGAGCTACGCTGCATACTGCCGACAGGTGCTAGCATTCGCCTTTTTGGGACGGAAAATGCTGACGCTTTAAGGGGCATGTATCTAGATGATGTGGTGCTAGATGAACCAGCAGATATGCCGCGTCATGTTTGGACGCGCATTTTACGCCCCATGCTTGCAGATAGAAAGGGCAGGGCTCTTTTTTGCGGAACTCCCAATGGAGTGGACAATCTTTTACACGACGTGTGGGAAGAAGCAGGTAAAGACATGGCTTTGCGAGAAAATGCTAATAATGCTGGCCTTTGGTCACGATTTTCTTACCCTGCTTCCATGACAAATTATATTGATAAAAATGAACTTTTAGCTGCAAAAAGCTCCATGACTACTGAGGATTATTTGCAAGAATTTGAAT
>CAYJCI010000146.1:0-5518 GCA_964368595.1 uncultured Desulfovibrionaceae bacterium | reverse complement strand
CCATTAACATTGCATTACGAGGGGCAGCCAATAAAATTTCACAATCATCTGAAGGACTTGCGCTTGGATATTATTCAAAAGAGCTTGATGCCATATTAGTTTATGGCCCTTCTAGTCTTTACAGCTATACCATTGGTTTATCCATTCCAGAAGATCATCCTGGCCGTAAGGTGATGGAGACTAATACCCCCTTGGTGGCGCGTGGAACCATGGTGCGTGGTAATATTATGAATGCCATGTTCCCGCTTGAGCGTGAAGGTAAGGTTATTGGTTATATTTGGGCCAATGAGCTTGAAGAAGACGTTCAAGCGCAGTTAAAAACCATTACGCGCGATGCTGAGTATACTCTGACTGCAGGTTTTCTCATAACTGTTATAGTTTTAATCTATTTATCACAGCGCAGTATGAAGGGGATAAATAGTATTATTAGCGGCGTTAGAATTATGCAAAATGATTTATCGCATCGCCTGCCCCCTTTGAAGGGTGAGTTTAATGACGTGGCTTCAAGCTTAAATGTCATGGCTGAAAATCTACACATTGCCACTAGCGAGAGTGAGCGAGCGGTTGCCGTATTGCAAGGTGTTATGAATAATCTTGAAGCAGCGATTGTGGTTTGTGACCCTGCAACTAGACGTATTGTTTATGCAAATCCATATATGCTAAAACTTTGGAATGTGGAAAGCCTTGAAAACAGGGCTTGCTACGCTGCTTTATATGGTTTTAGCAAGCCTTGTGCTGATTGCCCTCAAGTGGAGTTTTTCCAAGGTGGCGTGCCCAATTATGAAGCCACATACCAAGAAAAATATGATGCTAGACTTGATCGTGATTTTCTTGTGGCTGATCGTTTAATCTCGTGGCATGATGGGCGTATTGTGCATTTGCGTGTGGCAACAGATATTACTGACCGTAAAGCCTTATTAGCAGCAGAAACTGCCAATAAGGCTCAGCGTGAATTTTTGGCTCGCATGAGCCATGAAATTCGTACACCCATGAATGGCGTACTTGGTATGACTAGATTAGCCATACAGGAGGGGCCAGACCCAAAGCAGTTGGAATATCTAAATAAAATTCAATCTTCCGCAGTGCTTTTGCTTGGCATTATCAATGATATTCTTGATTTTTCTCGTATAGAGGCTGGTGCCATGACTATTGAGAAGAAGCCATTCCTTATTCACGAAATTGTACAAAAAGTACATGAATTAGTGCTACCAAGAGCAAAAGAAAATAATAGCACGCTAAATGTGCATATTGATAGTTCTGTGCCTAAGTATGTCATGGGTGATAGTTTGCGTATTTCTCAAGTATTATTGAATTTACTTGGTAATGCCACAAAGTTTACTGCCGATGGCGAGGTTAAGTTAAAAATGCATGCAATGTCTCTTGCTAATGGCTATTTGAGAATTCATTGTGATGTATCTGACTCTGGCATTGGCATGACCAAGCAACAGCAAAAAGAACTATTTAAGCCGTTTACACAAGCAGATACTTCAACATCTCGTAAATTTGGAGGCACAGGCCTTGGCTTGTCCATTTGTAAAGCCTTAGTTGAGCTTATGAATGGCCAAATTAGTGTTAGCAGCGAAGAGGGCAATGGAAGCACCTTCTCCTTCTTTGTGGAGCTTGAGCCTTATGATGAAGAAATTCACGCAGCAATTCTTGAGGCACATCCTTGGGATGGCGTGCGTTATGATGGCTGCCAATGCTTGCTAGTGGAAGATAACTCCCTCAATCAAGAAATTGCTTTGGCAATTTTAGCAGAATTTGGCATTGAAGCCGATGTTGCTAATGATGGTAAGGAGGCCGTTGCCGCCTTTATGAAAAGGGATTACGACCTGATTCTTATGGATATGCGCATGCCTGTTATGGATGGCATTGAGGCTACAGTCATCATCCGCGGTAGTGAAAAGCATGACGCAAGGACTGTTCCCATTGTTGCCATGACTGCCAACGCCATGGCTGAGGATAGGGAAGAAAGCAAAGCCATTGGAATGAACGGACATATTGCAAAGCCAATTGACTTAAATGAGCTTCAAATGGTGTTTTATGATTGCTTGGTGGTTAATAAAAAAGATATGGTCTTGATGTAGCTTGTGCTTAAAATAAGTTTTTAGCATCAATAAAGAATATTAAAAAGGTAGCATATTTATATGCTACCTTTTTTTGTGATATTTGTTTTAAGCTAAGAAATATCTATACATTAAAGTGCCAAATAGTAGTGAAAGTGCGGCGTATAAGCAATAACGCACCATTTTAACACCAATCTTAATGGCAAGCCTAGCTCCTAGCTGATTGCCAATAATGCTACCTATGGCACAAGGTATTGCAAGTGTGTAAAGAACAACTCCACCAGAGGCAAAAGCCGCCAATGCCCCAACATTGGAAGCTAAATTAAAAACCTTGGTTGTACCAGAGGCATGCACAAGGCCAAGGCCTAAGAACATATGCAAGCCAAGGATGAAGAAACTACCTGTGCTTGGCCCAAAAAAACCATCATAAATGCCAATAACTATACCAATAATACAAACGATAATTTTTTGTTTGTTGATGGGTATGTCTGTATCATCTCGTAGTGAGCGCCCAGAAAATAAGGAAAATACAAGGCCAATGGGCAGTAAGAATGCCATGACCTTGCCAAGCATTTCACTTTCCATTTGTAGGGCAAGCCATGAGCCTATGACTCCTCCTAAAAATGAAGAAATAAAACCATAAGGCACAAGGTGCAACACAATGAGCTTGTTGCGAAAAAAAGTCCATGTAGCTGTTAATGTGCCTAGTGAACATGCAAATTTATTTGTTCCAAGGGCAAAGTGCGGTGGAATATTGAGCAATAATAATGAGGGCACTGTAATAAGCCCACCTCCCCCTGCTATAGCATCTACAAAACCTGCGGCTAAGAAGGCAAATGTTGCTATTAATATTGTAGTTAATTCTACTTCCACGAAAATATCCTGTCTTTAATTTTTGTCTTAAACTCTAGTTATTTCAAATTATTTATGTTTCAAAAGCTCTGGCTCATGTCATTAAACGAGGGCTATGAAGCAAAGGGCAACATATCCGTACTGACCTAAGAACACAAGATTTTTTATGAGTGTTTTTTTAAGATAATTAAATTGGCGAAGGCGCAAAATCATAAATCAATATAGTAAACTATTTTACCGATGTAATTTTAAATAATTACAAGAAAAAAATATGCATTAAGAGGTATTAAATTAAGTAATGTATTTAATATTGCATCAAAATTTAATGTATAACCAAGTTATGATGCAATTTATAACATGTATTTTAGCTGTGGTTTAATTATTTACAGCTTAATAAAGTACTAATTGACTTATTAGTTCATCTAAAAACTTTAAATCCAAAAAACAGTTAAGAAATCAAAAAAAATACGTTTAAGCAGGGGTAATACAAGTAAAATATATGTGAAACGCTTCAGTCTTACACCAAGAAGAAAAATCTGCATTATGCACCTCATGGCAAGATAATGGCCAAATTAACAGACAAGAGGTGTAATATGACAGAGCGTTTTCAAAAAGTGCATGCATTTACCGCACAATGGGAAGGTGGCTTAAGTAATCATAAAAATGATCCAGGTGGGATTACAAATTATGGGGTTTCATTACGCTGGCTTAAGCAACTTGAAGCTGAAGTTAAGCAAGATTTAGAAAAGCAAATTGCCACTTGTGATGGCAGCAATGCATGGGATAATCCATATGACTATAATGATGATGGCCTCGTTGATGAAAAGGACATTAAAGCCTGCACAAAAAAGCAAGCCGCAAAATTAATGCATGATAATTTTTGGAAAAATTTACATTGCGAATCATTGCCTCTTTCGTTGGCATTGGTGCTTTATGATGCTGCTGTAAATATGGGTGAATCAAGAGCTACAAGAATTTTACAAGAAGTTTGTAATGTGGTTGGTGAAGCGCATTTAGATGTGTTTGAAGCATTAAAAGTAGATGGCATTTGCGGGCCAAAAACCATTACCCTTTGTGCAACTCTTGGTGAATTTGGTTTGGATTTTTATGCTGCTCGTATGGTTGTGCGGCAAAGAATAAATTTTTATGTGAATTTAAGCCGAAATAATCAAAATTTTGCTGTGTTTTTGGATGGATGGAAAAATAGATGTCAAAGCTTACTTGAGCATTTAGCAATGTTTGAAAGGGATAATTAAGGTGAAATATGACTATTCAAAATTTAGCCTTAACCCCCATAGTTGTGCTGGTTATTCAAGGGCTTTTAGCTTGGGCTTTGTGGAGCATTCGGCATGCTTTTGTACGCGAAGAGGACTATGCAGAACATTTGGATCAAGAAAATTTGCTACGCCAAGAAGATATTAACCGTATAGCCACCTTGGAGGGGCGCTTAATTGCGATGGATGAGCGTATTGCCCTCTTGCCAGATGCCACAACCTTGAGTGATTTAGCAAAAGTTGTGGAGAGTTTACGTGGTGACTTAAAGGCCATTGATATGCGAATAACTGGGGTTGATAGGCTTATGCAAAGGCTTGAGCGTGCTCTTGAGCGTCAGGAATTAATTTTGCGAAGCAAGCATGTGGCGGGTGAATAATGACAAAATCGCAAGTGAGTAAAGCAACCAATGCCGAAGCAAAGTTGGTAAACGCGCTTAAAGCAAGGCTTGCTGCCTTAACTCAAGGCCTAGGTGATGCAGATGTTGGCGGTCGAGGCATTGATTTAGTAAAAGAAATTAAAGAATTATATTCAATAATTTCTGCTTTGAACCCAGACGTAAAAGCTCAAAAAGCAGATAATACAAAGGTGGAAGTGGGCTGGACTGAATGGGAAAATATGCCAAAAGCAACCGCTGTTCAGCAAGCACCGCCTAAGGAAAATGGCAGTGAATAAATGCATAATCCCCTATAAGCCACGCCCATTGCAATGGGATTTTCATAAAGAGCGAACGCGCTTTTGTGTGCTTTTATGCCATCGTCGTTTTGGCAAAACTGTTGCCGCCATCAATGATTTAATTCGTGAGGCTTTGCGCAGTAATTGCCATGATTGGCGGGCTGCATATATGGCTCCATTCTTGGGCCAAGCTAAAACTGTAGCTTGGGATTATTTAAAACATTTTGCTGGGGTGGTAGATGGTACTAGATTTTTAGAATCAGAGCTACGCTGCATACTGCCGACAGGTGCTAGCATTCGCCTTTTTGGGACGGAAAATGCTGACGCTTTAAGGGGCATGTATCTTGATGATGTGGTGCTAGATGAACCAGCAGATATGCCGCGTCATGTATGGACGCGCATTTTGCGCCCCATGCTTGCTGATAGAAAGGGCAGGGCTCTTTTTTGCGGAACTCCCAATGGGGTGGATAATCTTTTACACGACGTGTGGGAAGAAGCAGGTAAAGACATAACTTTGCAAGAAAATTCCAATAATGCTGGCCTTTGGTCACGATTTTCTTATCCTGCTTCCATGACAAATTATATTGATAAAAATGAGCTTTTAGCTGCAAAAAGCTCCATGACTACTGAGGATTATTTGCAAGAATTTGAAT
>CAYJCI010000145.1:0-5538 GCA_964368595.1 uncultured Desulfovibrionaceae bacterium | reverse complement strand
TCAAAAAGTGGTTGTAGCGGTGGGGTAAAGCCAGTTCCTAGCAGGCCATCCACAACAATATATGGTTTATGCCACTCTTGTGGTAGTAATTCTTCTAAATTAATTTCATCACCCTTGGGCAATTTCACAAAAGGAATATTTAAGGCCTTGGCTAAATTAGCATGCTCTGCTGTGGTTTTTGAATAATCTTTGAGCTTTTTTGTATGCAAAATTAGCGGGTATGCCCCCGCATCATTCAAATGCCTAGCAAGGGCCGCTGCATCACCACCATTATTACCACTACCCATGAACAGTAAAATATATTTACCTGCAAGTGGGCCCTTTAGCTTTTCAAGCACATAGAATGCCTCACGGGCGGCATTTTCCATCAGTGTAAATTCAGGTATGCCAAGGGCAATGCTTGCCGCATCCCATGCTTGCATTTCTTGTGATGTTGTTAAGGGTGTGAAATTTAATGTCATATTCTTCCATTGCGTAAAAATGTGATTATGTATAGAGTGCAGCTTGTGCACGCGTTATTTGAACAAGCATTGCAACTCTCGTCAAGTGCTTGTTTAATATAATGATGAGTGCAGTTTGATTTAATAATATTTTAAGTAAATGCTATATGATATGAGGGTATTATGAATATTTGTATCGTTGGTACTGGCTATGTTGGGTTGGTGAGTGCTGCTTGCTTTGCTGACATGGGCAATAATGTTGTTTGTGTGGATGTTAATCCTAATGTTATTGAGCGCTTAAAAGCAGGACATGTGCATATTTTTGAGCCAGGCCTTGAAGAGATTGTGAAGCGAAGCTACGCCGATGGGCGACTTGAATTTACCACATCTTTAGAAGAAGGCTTGGAAAATGCTACCGTTGCCTTTATCTGTGTGGGGACTCCTTCTGATGAAGATGGCTCTTGCGATTTGAAGTATGTTCATGCTGTTGCCTCTGATATTGGCAAGTATATGAAGCATGAGCTTGTGGTTGTTGATAAGTCCACAGTACCTGTAGGCACAGCTGATGAAGTTACTGCTCTTATTGAAAAACAATTGGTTGAGCGCCAAACCAACATTGCATTTGAAGTTGTATCAAACCCTGAATTTTTGAAAGAGGGCGATGCAATCTCTGACTTTATGAAGCCTGACCGCGTGGTAATTGGTACAAGCTCTGAAAATGCTGCCAATACCATGCGTGAACTCTATGCACCATTTACCCGTAATAATGGTAAAATTATTGTTATGGGTGTGCGCAGTGCTGAAATGACTAAGTATGCAGCTAACTGCATGCTAGCAACTAAAATTTCTTTTATAAATGAGATTGCTACCATCTGTGAGCAGGTTGGTGCTGATGTGCGTGATGTGCGTATGGGCATTGGCTCAGATTCTCGCATTGGCTATCAATTTATCTATCCAGGTCTTGGTTATGGTGGCTCATGTTTCCCTAAAGATGTTAAGGCATTAATTTATACTTCAACTCAAGCTGGTGTTGAGCCAGAGTTATTAAACGCTGTTGAAAATGTAAATGCCCGCCAAAAAAAGAGCATGGCTAAAAAAATTATTGAATATTTTGAACCTCAAGGCGGAGTTAAAGGCAAAACTCTGGCACTTTGGGGGCTTGCATTTAAGGCTAATACTGATGACATGCGTGAGGCTGCTGCCCTTACCATCATTAAAGAGCTTACCGACCATGGTATGATTATTAAAGCTTTTGACCCAGTTGCCCATGAAAATGCTCGCAATATTTTGGCTGATAATAAATTGGTGGAGATAATCCAAGACCAGTACGCCGTTTGCGAAGGTGCTGATGCCTTATTAATTGCAACTGAATGGCATCAATTCCGCAACCCTGATTTTGAAGATTTAAAGGCTTTGTTAAAAGCACCTATTATGTTTGACGGGCGTAATTTATACTCTGCCCAAACCATGGCTGAACATGGCTTTGCATACTTTTGCGTTGGTAGGCCTAAATCAGCAGTTTAGTAAGTCTTATAAATTAAATTTAGCTAAAGAAGCCCTTGCAAAGAAATTTGTGAGGGCTTTTTAGGAGATGCTATGAAAATAACTATTAGAAATGAACAAGAAAAAGATTTCATGCGTGTTGAGGAAGTTACAAGAAATGCTTTTTGGAATTTATATTTTCCAGGTGCACATGAACATTTTGTGGTGCATGAAATGAGGCAACATGAAGACTTTATAAAGGAATTAGCCTTTGTACTAGAGGTTGATGGCGTGGTAGAAGGGGCTATTTTTTACACTCACTCTAAAATTGTTTTAGCTAATGGTGAAGAATTTAAGACTATTAGCTTTGGGCCTGTGTGTATTTCACCGCATTTACATAGGCAAGGCCTAGGCAGAAAGTTAATTGAGCATTCCATAGAAGCCGCAAAAAAATTAGGGCACAAAGCCATGATAATCCTTGGTTATCCATATCACTATAAAACTTATGGTTTTGTGGGGGCAAAGGCATATAATATAAGCATGGGAGATGGTAAATTTTATAAAGGTTTGATGGCGCTACCTTTGCAAGATGGTGCTTTGAGTAATTTACAAGGGCATGCTGAATTTTCGCCAGTTTTTGAAGTTAACCCAGTAGATGTTGATGCTTATGATGAAGCAAACTTTGCCCCTAAACCTAAAAAAGAACAAGCTAGCCAAAAAGAATTTGAGCTAGCTTGTGCTGAACTTGATGATTAAGTTATCCGACACTTAGTTATTGTGTTTTTCAAAAAAGACACGCTCACTCCAAACACTGCTTTGCTGTCGCAGGAAGTTCGACCCAACGGGCGGCAAAGCCGTTTACGTGGTGAGTTTACGAACCTTACGTAAATCGTACGCAACGCAATTCCTGTTTGTTTTTCGTGGCGCAAAATTTGAGCTTTGCTTAAATTTTGTTAGCCGCCGCTTGAAAAACCATTTTTTTGCGTCATAAAATCGCTAAAAAAGTATGTTACACACCCTTTCTTCTGGCAATTTTATTAGAATATTTTGATTAAAATATTATTATTTTAGTATTTTTAACTGTTTTTCAGCGTCGACTAATTTACTTAAATAATATGTTGGCGGATTTTGGTAACTAAAATTTCTGCCAAAATAACCACCACAAAAATGCATAATAATATTAGTGAAACGCGGGTCCATTGAAATAGGTTTAATGCTGAGTCAAGGGTTACCCCAATGCCACCAGCGCCAACTAGGCCGATAACCGAGGACTCGCGTACATTAATATCCCAACGGAAAAGGGCTATGCCCCAAAATGATGGCGACACTTGCGGCCAGTAGGCTTTAAGAAATATACTTAGCCATGAAGCACCAGTCGCTCGCATAGCCTCCACTGGGCCTTTGTGTGTTTCTTCAAGGGCTTCGCCAAATAATTTACCCACAAAGCCAATGGACCGCACAGCAATGGTCATAACCCCTGCTAAGGTTCCTGGGCCAAAAATTGCTACAAAAAGCATGGCCCATACCAATGAGTTTACTGAGCGTGATGCCACCAAGATAAAGGTTGCAAGCCAGTTAAAAAAGCGAATCCTGCAAACATTGCGAGCAGCCATAATACCCACAGGTACAGCCATTAATAGTGTTAAAATTGTACCAAGCGTTGCTATGTGCAGTGTTTCAATGAGTACAGCATGAATGCCTTCTGGGTAGTATGCAAAATCCACAGGTACCATGCGTTCAAACAAGTCAACCATTTGGGTCGGAGCATCGGCAAGGAACTCTGGTATAATTTGTACACTCTTAAATGACCAAGCAATGAGAATGCCAGCGCACAAAAATACAGTAAAGCGAGCAAGCCTTTGTTGTGGGGTAAATCGTGCCCATTCACGATCGGCAACATTCATCGTAACACTCCCTTCACATGTTGGGCCAGAAATTCACTAAGCATAACCAAGGCAATAATGGCTATTAAAATGGCTGCCACAAAGTCATAATCGTAACGCTGGAAAGCTGCAGCAAGGGTGCCGCCAATTCCGCCAGCACCAACGATGCCAATCATTGTAGAGTTGCGCAAATTTACGTCAGTTTGATAGGTGGCAAAGCCAATAAAACGATTTAACACTTGCGGTAAAACTGCAAAAATTAATACGGAGAAAAACGGCGCACCAGCCGCACGCATAGCTTCAACTGGTTTTAGAGAAATTTCCTCAATTGCCTCGGCAAAGAGTTTGCCAATAAAGCCAATGGATGCAAAGATTAGTGTTAAAATGCCAGCAAGTGGCCCAAAGCCAACAGCTTTTACAAATAAAATTGCAAATATTACTGGGTGAAAAGAGCGACAAACGGCAATAAAAGTACGGCTAAACCAAGAAAGCCACGTGGGCATTAAGTTTCTTGCGGCGGTAAGGCCAATGAAAAGTGAAATTATCACTCCAAAGAAGGATGATATAATTGCCATTTGCAGTGTTTCTAGTAGGTTAGATACCATAAGCTCCCAGCGTTCAAAGTTTGGGGGTATCATATCACCAAGAAATCGCTTGGCATTATCAAGGCCAGCAACTACGCGCTCAAAAGAAATTTCTAAGGATTGAGCAGCCCAAATAACGTAAATTGCAACAATTAAGTATCCAAGCCTAGCTAGGTAGTTGACCTTAAAGGGGGCGGGGCGCTTAATACTAGCCATTCAACCAATCCTCGCCACCATAAATGGTTTTTAAGTCTTCATTGGTTAGTTCTTCAGGCTTGCCATCAAATACAACTACGCCTTGGCTCATGCCAACCACACGTTGAGCAAATCGGCGGCCAAGGTTTACGTCGTGAATATTGACCAGCACGGGGATTTTGTTTTTTGAAGCTATTTCACAAAGTAGCTCCATAATTTCCACTGAAGTTTTAGGGTCAAGCGAGGAGGTAGGTTCGTCTGCGAGCAAGATTTCTGGCTGTTGCATAACCGCTCTTGCAATGCCCACGCGTTGCCGCTGACCGCCAGAAAGCTCATCTGCTCTGGCTTTTGCAAAATCTATTAGGCCCACAAGCTCAAGCAAATCATAAGCACGGTCGATATCTTCTTGCGGGAATTTGCGCATCCAAGCTCTTAATGATGAAATATAACCTAGACGACCGCAAAGCACATTTTCCATAACGCTCAAACGCTCTACAAGGTTAAATTCTTGAAAAACCATACCAATACGGCGGCGCATGGAGCGAAGTTCACGCCCCTGTAAGGAACAAATTTCCGTGCCTCCAAGCTTTATGCTGCCTGCTGTTGGTTCAATTAGCCTGTTAATGCAACGTAAAAGCGTGCTTTTGCCAGTTCCTGATGGGCCAATAATGGCGGTGGTGCTTTGCCCATCAATGGTTAAGCTAATGTCTTTTAATACTGCTTTTCCGGCAACATATTCTTTGCGGAGATTAGTAATAATTAAGGCTGTATCAGAGGTAGAAGGGCTGTGATTTGCTGTGCTATCAGTCATTACTGACTATTCCTTTTGTATTCAATGTTATATATAAATTGGAGGTAGCAAAGTTAAATTCACTACCTCCAATCAACTATCTATTGGCCTTTAGCTTTTGCGGCTTTTTTGGCTCTGGCTTCTGCTTCTTTTTTAGCAATGGC
>CAYJCI010000144.1:0-5594 GCA_964368595.1 uncultured Desulfovibrionaceae bacterium | reverse complement strand
GAGGCTTAATTGTCATGAGTAAGCCTTTAAGAATTGTCTTTATGGGCACGCCAGACTTTGCAGCCCATATATTAACAAGCCTTTGTAACTGGGATGGTTGTGAAGTTGTTGCAGCATATTCCCAGCCCGATCGTCCAGCTGGCAGGGGCAAGCAATTACAAGCCCCTGCTGTTAAAATTGCGGCACAGCAATTTAATATTCCAGTTTATCAGCCCCTAAATTTTCGAGATCAAGCTGATATTGATCAATTACAGTCGCTAAAACCTGACGTTTTAGCTGTTGCTGCTTATGGGCTTATTTTACCACAGGCTGTTTTGGATATTCCTAGCATTGCTCCATTAAACGTTCATGCTTCGCTTTTACCTCTTTATCGCGGTGCTGCACCAATTCAAAGGGCCATTATGGATGGTCACAAGCAAAGTGGCGTTAGTATTATGCAGATGGAAGCAGGTCTTGATACTGGGCCAGTTTATGCCATGCAAAGCACAGATATATTAAGTCATACAGGTGGCACTTTGCATGATGAGCTTGCAAAGCTTGGTGCTGACCTTTTAATTGATGTGCTTACAGAGATGAAGGTTAAAACTCTCACCCCCACACCGCAAGACAACTCCATGGCAACCCACGCTGCAAAACTTAGCAAGGTTGATGGTGTAATTAATTTTAATAAAAATGTAGCAGAAGTTGACGCACATATCAGAGGAGTTAGCCCTTGGCCTGGTGCTCAAGCAAACATTTTAAGGCTCGATAATACAAATTTAGCCTTACGCATTGTGCAAGGGGCTATTGGAGCTGAGAAGGCTCACTACGCGCAAATTTTAGGGTGCGACCCAAATTCCATGTTAGCTGGTCAAATTTGGCTTTTGGATAATAATACTTTGGGCATTTGCACACTTGATAAATTTTATATTTTACAAAAAGTGCGCCCCACTAATAAAGGCGAAATGAGTGCAGCTGACTTTGCTCGTGGCTATCTTTTGAAATCACAATCAACACATGGCCCTTTAGCCATTGTGCAAAATTCAGATTAGCATGAAGCTTTGGCAAAAAAATCCCCACTCACTACCACGTAGTAATTACGGTGGCATAGGCAAGCGCCTTTTTATTGGGCTTATGTGTGCCTCTTGTACGCTGCTTGCATTAGTTATTCTTATTGCTTGGCTTATTCCTTTATTTGGCCTTTCTGCAATACATGCAAGCTTGCCTTATCTTTTAGGTGCTTTTAGCTTCGTGCTTATTGCGCTTGTAGCTTGGGCTTGCATTGCGCTTGCTTATCATGTTTATACTGGTAAGAGTACATTGGGTAGTAAGCGCCTTCGTGGTTTGACTATCAAATTAATTTTTCCGTTAATGGAAATAATTGGCCGCGCTCTTGGTATTTCAAGGGAGTCCATTCGCTTATCCTTTGTAAAAGTTAATAATGAAATGGTTTTTGGTAACAATATTGAGGTTGAAGGCAAGGATATCTTGGTATTATTGCCGCATTGCATTCAAAGTTCTAAATGTGTGCATAGGCTAACTTATAGTATTGAACATTGTCAGCGTTGTGGACTTTGCACCTTAGCAGACCTTTTGCAATTGCGTGATGAATGGGGCTTTACCCTTGTCATTGCCACAGGAGGAACCATTGCAAGGCGTATTGTAGTTCAAACCAAGGCTAAATTAATTCTTGCCATAGCTTGTGAGCGAGATTTAACTTCTGGCATTCAAGACACTTACCCCCTACCTGTTTTTGGCATTATTAATGAACGCCCTTGCGGGCCATGTATTGACACTACGGTTAATGTTGAGTTGCTAAAATCTGCCCTAAAACTTTTTGTCAAAAGTTAATCCCATCATGGCAAAACTTAAAGTATCAAACCCTAAAGATGCGCGTAGCCTTGCTGTTTATGTTTTACAGCAAGTGGATAAATCAACCCCCCTGCAATCAGCGCTTGACTCAGCCCTTGTTCAATTCCCCATTAAAGACAACGAAAGATCTCTCTGTACCGAACTTGTTTATGGTTATACTCGCTATTCCATTCGCATTGATGCCATACTTGATAATTTATTAAAAAAACGCCAAGACTTGCCCAAGCTTTTACAATTGACGATTGGTATTTCAGTTTATTCTCTTTTGTTTTTAAGCAAAGTCCCCTCCTATGCCACTGTTAATTGGGCTGTTGATTATACAAAAAATAATTTTAATCTTGGGCTTTCTAAGCTGTGTAATGGGGTTTTGCGCTCATTAATACGGCTTGAAGGTGCGCCCATGCAACTGGATTATTTTAAATCTGAACATGAATTTTACTCTATGCCTAAGTGGATTTATGATTTGTGGCTAAGCTCTTATGGTCAAGAAGATGCAATTAAGCTTTTAACAAGATCATTACAAAGGCCAAAAAACTGCCTAAGGCTTAATAAATTACATGAAGGCTACATTGAGCTAAAAAACTATTTTGATGAGTTGTCTGGCGCTGAGCCATTGGGTTTTGATGGTTTTGTTTTTGATGGTGTTCAGCTACCTAAGGAAATTTTAGGTAAAACTGTTTCTCAATTGCATAATGATGGTGCTTTTTCATGGCAGGCAGCTGGCTCTCAAGTAGTCCTTAAAAAATGTTTTACTGCTGTAACTGAATTAAGAAATCACGATTGGTGGGATGCTTGCGCAGGTCAAGGTGGGAAAACTTTCGCCCTTTTGGAGCAAGGTGTAAATATAAATTTAGTGAGTGATTTATCCTCACCAAGGCTTAAACAGCTCAACTTTACAGCAAAAAGATTAGGTCATTCTTTACCACAAAGCTTTATTATGTCTGCGGCAAAGCCTGATTTTAATTTGTATGATGGTAGTGTGTTGTTAGATGTTCCATGTACTGGCCTTGGAACTTTAGCAAAGAGGCCAGATATTCGCATTCATCGAAGTTATGATGATTTGCAAGAAATGCTCAAAACACAACAAGAAATTTTAAATGGTGCATGGGCGGTTCTTAAGCCCAACCGATTTTTGATATACATGACTTGCACCGTCAATCCGCTTGAAAATGAAGTGCAGGTTGAATCTTTTTTGCAAAACCATAATAATGCAAAGCTAATCTATTCATGGCAAACCCCGCATGAGCACCCTTGGCTTGAGGGCATGTATGTTGCTGTTCTTCTAAAAAATTAGTATCTTTTCACTTGTCTTACTCGTTTAATAAATTCTTATTTTATTTCGTAGCGCATGTCATTTTGTATGAAGTTTTAACTGTCCTTGTTTGAGCGCTAAAAATTCCTACCAAAAATTTTTTGACTCGCACGATTTTTCTTAGCTATCAAACGTTGCCCATGCCAAGCCCGTCGCTACTTGTTAACGATGTTTACTTTAATTTTTTAAAAATATTTTGCTTAATGTTTCGCGTGAAACATTAGTCAAAAGTGCTTGCTCTTGGCCTACTCCATTTTTAATTTGTAAGTATTGCTTTAATTCAATGAAAATTGTAAAACTTGATAATCAATTTTTATAGAGTGCAGAGTAAAAATTAAAGTAAAAAGCCAAGTATTAATCTTTTATAAAATAAAGTTAATGCTTGGCTTTTTAAGTTATATGAAATTTAAAATTTATTCTGATATGCCTAGTCCCGCCAAAATTTGAGTTAACTCGTCTGCATTAGTGTAGGTTAAGGTTATGCGCCCTCTTTGCTCATTGCCACTCACAGAGGTTTTAATACTTAATTGATCTTTAATTTTATTTTGAACATTTTGTAAATATTCTGATTTAACGCGGCTTTTAGCTTTTGGTTTTGTTAAACCTGCTTCAAGTTTTTGCGCTGATTGAGCATTATCATCTTCTTGAAGATTCCAAGGAAAGCATGATTTGTCTTTAAAAGTTTGTGTTGCGGCTTCAGTATCGCGTACTGACAAATCAAATTTTAAGATTGCCTGCCTTAAATCCTCTTGCGCTTCTGCGTTGGGTGCAAGGCTAAGTATTGCCCTTGCGTGACCAGCACTGATTTTGCCATTTTGCACATCCTCTTGTGCTAATGCAGAAAGTTGTAATAAACGCAAAGAATTTGCAATGGCTGAGCGACTTTTGCCAAGTCTAGTAGCCAGTTCTTCTTGGGTGATTCCGCATTCTTCTCTAAGGCTAAGTAAGGCATTTGCCTCTTCAAGTGCTGACAAGTTTTCACGTTGTATATTTTCAATCAACGCAGCAGCCATCACAGCTGCGTCATCTAGTTCACGTATAAAAACAGGTAGCTCAGTTAAGCCAGCAATTTTGGCCGCACGAAAGCGACGCTCACCTGCAACCAACTCATAACCATTGCCATCAGCGCTTGGGCGCACTAGTAATGGTTGGATTATTCCTTGCTGTGTAATGGAATTAGCAAGCTCATCAAGGCTTTCTTTTGAGAAGTGCTTACGAGGTTGCTTTGGGTTAGGAAAAATAGTATCTATACTAACTGTGTTTGGCTTTGTTTTGCCAATATCAGCCAAGGGCTCTGCCCCACCCCATAGGGCATCAAGACCTCGCCCCATTCTTTGCGTTGTGCTCATGTAGCCTCGCTTTATTTGTTAAAGGAGTAATTATGCCTCAAAATAAAAATGAAGAACATATACTTTATTTAGTTAATGCAAAGGGTCACTGCAGTTCAGTTCAAATTTCCTTAGAACTTTGGGAACTAGTCCAAGCTCAAGTTGAAAAGGCTGCAAAAAAATTAACAAACGTTGTTGACCCATTTGACCTACCCCAACCGTTAGACTCATTGGAAGAGTTGAAAACTTATTGGGATTTTACCTATCCTTACGAGCCTCATGTCCATTGCGATGCATGTGGAGCAACTTCTGATGATTGGGAAAATGACCAAGCACACCCTTTTCATCTAACCAATGCCAACTTTGGTGGTTTAATGGTTTTTCTTTGTCGCTGTGGTGCTACTGTTCGCAAAAAACATTTTCATCGTAAGGTCGTTTTTGAATGTACTCCTAAGAGTTAATCAGTTTAAGTTGTATTGTAATTTATTAAAATTGCGGAAATTGTGCTTAGCATGGTTTCCGCTTTTTATTTATCGATGTTCATTATTTGCTGTTACGCCTTAAAACAACTTCCTTTGCTAAACCAAGATATGCATCAGCGCCCATGGATTTTATGTCGTAGTGTATAATGGACTTACCATGACTTGGTGCTTCTGATAGTCTGACATTCCTTGGTATAACTGTTTCAAATAACTGGTCAGGAAAGCATCTACGCACTTCATGTTTAACTTCCCTGGCAAGCCGATTTCTTTTATCATGCATGGTTAGCACAACGCCAAGCAAGCTAAGCTGTGGGTTAAGCCTCTTTTTTACCTGTTCATAAGTTTGTAAAAGCTTAACAATACCTTCTAATGCAAAAAACTCACACTGCAATGGGATTAAAATTTCTTTTGCAGCACAAAGAGCATTTAATGTTATTAAACCAAGAGATGGTGGACAATCTATAATAATATATTCAAAGTGAGCGTCAAGTTGTTGAATGCATTCGCTTAAATAATATTCACGTCCCATTTTATCAACAAGTTCTAACTCAATTGCCACTAGATCAGTTGTTGCTGGCAAAATATGTAAGAATTTTGAAACTGTTGGTAAAACATAATCCA
>CAYJCI010000143.1:0-5604 GCA_964368595.1 uncultured Desulfovibrionaceae bacterium | reverse complement strand
CCGCAATAGCTGCAAACACCTGCAAATTCTGCAAAAAGGTCAGGCCCCCATAGGTCAAGGCAACCGTCCTTAGCGGCATTTGGGCAAGTGATTGTGCGGTCAATCTTATAGCGTGGCGAAATATAGTTCCAACGCTTGCGGCGGCCATCATCTGACCAAGAAGATAGTTTGGTTAACTCTTCAATGGCAGTAATGCTTTTCTTGCTTTGGGTGCGAGTAATCTTTTTCCAAGGGGCACGAATGCGTGCTTTGAATAAATGCCATTCGCCGTCAATGTCCTCCATAAATGATGACATGCTGCGCTGATGCTTGCGGTAAAAATCATATTTTACCTTGTTCCAACGCATGAGCATTGCACCTGCAATACTGCGCCACCATTTGGAATATAAAGGCCTGCGGTCACGGCAAGCAGTGCGTGAAAGCTTTAAGAATTTCATTTGCCTGCTATGGACAAGGCGATCTTTTTTCGCTGAGGATAAACCCCAACGCAAATAAAGCTCATCAAGGTTAATATCTGGTTTGCGACGTCTTGAAATAGCAAGGCCACGCAAAAGAGGTGTTGCACGGGTAGAGAGCACAAGCTCGTCAGTGGACCTAAGCAATTCTTGGCGTAAATTGCGGAAAAAATCAAAATGATTTGGTCTTGCACCCAGTGGCGGCTCTTGTATTACTTGGTCAATATATCCAAAGCTTAGGTTGTCATCTGCTGTCATACGAAGTGACTCTGCGCAAAATTCAATAAGCTCTGGGGTTGCGCGTTCACCTTCCTTAATGCGACCCTCAATGGCGGCAGCACCTTCTGGTGAAATTACTGAATAGTAACCGTGTGAAAGCATGAGTCTTTTGTCTGCAAGGCCAATGGCCTCAGCACCACCTGACCCACCTTCAGAAATAACTGCCACGATGGGCACACGCAATTTTGCCATGCCATAAATATTTCTGGCAATTTGCTGTGCGGCACCAGGGTAATCCTCCACTGGGTAAGAACCAGGGGTGAAGATGAATGTGTGAATTGGTATGCCTTCAGCTTCGGCAACTCGCATATATTGTAATGCCTTAGCATTACCCCAAGGCTTTACTGAACCGCCATTGCGAAATTCAGCGCCATGACCTTTTTCTTGGCCAATAACCATGACTGACTGGTGGTATGTTTTTTTGCCACGAGTACGGGTAATAATCGCCCTTGCAATGAGCATGCTTGGGTCAATACTATATTCGTCTTGTCCGCCTATTTCAGTAAAGTTGTCATAAACATTTTCTAAAATATCACGTAGGCATATGCGTTGTGGATGGCGTACAATGCGCACTTTATCCATGGCAGTAAGGCCAGCTTCAAGCTTGCGCTCCATGAAGAAAAATAATTCTTCAAGCGTTACAATTTCTGTATTAACATTTTGGCAGCTACCTTCAGCAATGCGAAGGTTTAATTGCTCAAGCTTTTCGCTAAGTAGTTGTACTTTATCTAAATGCTTGTGTGCAAAAATGTCTTGAATATATACTAGCCTCTCAGTGAGGCTTTGAATGCGTTTTTCAAAAGAAGTATCCATATTTAACCTTTATATAAGCTAAAAGCGTAAAATACGCTCAGTATTTGAACGCAAGAAATCAATATTTGATTTTAGGCTTTCACCAGCATTATTTTGACCTGTTAAAGTTAAATTATCTAAAAATTGTGTGCCACGGGCTTTCACTTCGGCTAAGTCCTTACCCCATACAATGCCAAGGGCAAGGTTTGGGTCAAACTCAGTAGGGATTTCATAAGGCACATCTGTAGGAACGTGGGTTAACATGGTTAGCCAATCTTGCTTGCGCCAACCAAATTTTTCAATCTTACCAACCCAAGGTGAAAAGCGATTGTCAGGATCTTCAGCAATGAGGCGATATTCAACACCCATGCCAGAAAATGAGATGTCATCTTGAGTGTAGCCAAGTTCTTCACCAAGGCCAATGCGTATTTGCTCAGCAATCAAATCAACCTCACCAAGGGGGATGCGGTTTTTTACTTTTGAAATGCGGGCAGATACGCCATTTTCAACCTGAATACGTGTGTTTACTTCCATAAGGAATGGCTCACCATCACGAGTTACAATCCACTCCCAGGTGCCCACGTTGTCATAACCAACTTTGCGAGCCATGGTTAATGAATAATCTGTGATATCACGAAGAACTTTTGCAGCATCAAAAGAATATTTAATATTTTCAGGGTCAAAACCTGGTGCAATTTCAATACGTTTTTGCAAGCCTGTGGATTGGATTGAGCAATTTCTTGTGCCAAAGTGCACAGGGTTTTTGCCCGTTCTGTCAGAGACTATTTGAACCTCAAGGTGATTAAAATCAGTTATTCTTTGTTCAATTAATACGCCTTCATCCTTAAATTGACGTAGCGCATAATTGCGAATACGGCGATAAACTGAGCGAAAAACGTCAATGTCATAAACTTCTTCAATGCCCATACCACCGCCACCGGCAGAGGCTTTAACTAGCACTAATGGCTGCTCAACGCCGCGCTGTACTTGAAAATCAAATACAGATCTTGCAATCTTTTCAGCCTCTTGCTCGTCATAAATTGGACGGTCAGAGCCTGGAACTGTAGGTACATTCAAGCTTCTTGCAAGGCGCTTGGTGTTAATTTTATCACCAAGTTCACGAATAATCTTCCAAGATGGCCCAATGAAAATAAGCTTACGATCACGCTTAGTTACTCGTCTTGCAAAGCGAAAGTCCTCGGCAAAGAAGCCATAGCCTGGGTGAATTGCAGTGCAATCTGAATCATCAGCAACGGACATAATTTCATTAGCATCGTGATATGATGATACTTTATAAAGGCTTTTGCTCTTTCCAAGCTCTTTAGCAAGGCGAACGTGGCCTGATGCGTGGTCCTCTGATGTATAAATACAAGTAAAGGGCACACCAAGTTTGTGACATGCCCGTACAATGCGTGTAGCAATTTCGCCTCGGTTTGCTACCAAGACTTTATGATTTTTTAATTCCATTTTTTACCTCGGCCCATGCATATAAATTTTTATGGGCTTTTACACACAAAAGCCACTCATAAAATGAGTAGCTTTTTTGTTTGCTCTGTTAATCATTAAACGCGATTTAAGGCTATTATTCTTTTTTGAATTTCTAAAACTAGCTTATCAAGGGCATATTCTTGCTTTTCAGTAAGGTCTTCAAAGGTGCAAGCGACAATTTCTTCAGAAATAATACGCACAACTCGTGCTTCAATGCCAGCAAGAATGACGCGGCCTTTTACTTCAAGCTGCAAAAAAAGAACATCTTTGACATTGAAAACCATTTCTGGAGCTCTAAAGGAACAACCAGATACACTAACATCCATTAATGTGTATGTTTCTTTGCTTTTGTTAGCTCGGACTTCAATGCCATATACATGGGCTCTGTATGCGTGGCGGTGGGTATTTTCTTCTTCGCCAAGAGTGAAGTCGAAGGCGTTTCTCTTTGCCATAATAATCCCTTATTTAAATCTTTCCGTATTAGCCATATACGTTGCAAGTTAATATCGTGGTGCATAACCACTTTTCTTAGTTGCTTTGGTTCAATAACCTGTGCAAGCAAATAAGGCAAGACCATATCAAATAAAATTTTATTAATAATTTTAAAGTGTTACTAGGATGTAATTAGCGTATGTAGTGCAAATTACTATATACTTTATTCTTTTTATGTAAAATTAGTTTGTTACCTCACGTTTGAGGACAAATTCAACACGCCTATTTTTTGCCCGATTTTCTTCATTATTATTGGGCATAATTGGGTGTAATGAGCCAAAACCAGTTGCAGTCATTCGCTCAGGGTCAATCCCGCTGGCAAGCAAAAAGCGCAGCACAGTTACAGCACGCAAGGCTGATAACTCCCATGCATCTTTAAATCTTGCACCTTCTGGGATGGGTGAGTTGTCTGTATAACCGCGTATATCAATGCTTTGTTCTCGCCTTTGTACAAAAATATCCTTTAAGACATTGATTACATTTTCGCTTTCAGGGGTAAGCTCTGAACTATTGGCAGCAAAAAGAATTCTGGCAGGTAAGCGCAGGGTAATTGTGCCCTCATCAAGCACTGCACCAACTTGACCTTCTACACCGCTTTTAACTAAAAAACTCTTAATTTCATTAAATGTTTGCTTTTGAGCTTCTATAAGCTCTTTGCGTTTTTTAACTTGCTCATGCATTTGGCCAGCAAATCCTATGGGTGTGTCTGCCTCAAGTCCTCTGTCCTTACCGCCAAGAGCACCCTTAATGGAACCAGCAGCAGCCATAAATTTAGTTTGCTCAACGCTTGAAAGTGAAAAGAGCAAGATAAAAAATACTAGCAAAAGCATACTAATATCAGCAAACGTCGCAAGCCATCCCTCGCCTTCACTGACTTCGTCATCACTTTGTAATGGATCATTACTCATAATTCACTTCGCTTGTAATTTGTTGATTTACTATACTATTTTTCTGGGCCCGTACGTTCCTTCGGTGGTAGGAAGGATGAAAGCTTTTCATATACAAGGCGTGGGTTGTTATTTTCAAGTATGGACTTTGCACCCTCAAAAATAATATGCAAAAGTAGCTCCTCTTGCATGCTCTTTGCTTTGAGCTTGTCAGCAAGCGGCAAAAAGAGCAGGTTAGCAATGAGTGCCCCGTAGAATGTGGTCAAAATAGCAACAGCCATAGCAGGGCCAATGGCTGCGGGGTCAGAAAGGTTTGCAAGCATCTGCACAAGACCAATTAGTGTACCAACCATTCCCATAGCAGGTGCAAGGCTACCAAGTTTTGTAAATACGCTAATACCAATGTTGTGTCGCTTTTTCATGGAAATAATTTCAATGGACACAGTGGCATGAATTAAGTCTGGGTCAGCACTATCTGCAATTAATTGGGTGGCTTTTTTTAATATGGGATTGTTAGTTTGGATTTTTTCAAGGGCAATAATACCTTGGCGGCGGCTAATTTCTGCAATGCGAACCATGGTGGCTACAACTTCACTAGGGGGAGTGCCCTTAGAGGTAAAGGCTTTTGCGCCAGCGCCAAAGGCTTGCTTTACTTCACCAAAAGGAAAGCACATCATAACGGCGGATAAAGTACCACCAATTACGATCATGATACTTGGAATATCAATGAAGTTGCCAGGTTCTGGCCCAAGAAAAATGGAGCCGAGCACAAGGCCAAAGCCGCAGAGGAGTCCGCCTAAGGTTGCTAAATCCATAATAAAAATCCTTATTGTTGCTAAGGGCTAAAACAGATGCCCATATATCATATTCTAGACATAATCTAAAAAAATGTCAAAGTCTTTCCAATATATACATTAAGTATATCGGTCTTTTTAGCATTTTCTACAGGGTAAAATATTATTTTTTTATTAAACTTCCTCGGATTCAAAAATTTCAAAACCTTGATCAAGGCATATTTTATCCTTAGCAGCCAGCTCAAAGTCATGTTTAATCATTTCTGCAACCATTTCTTCTAAAGTAATACGTGGCTCCCAGCCTAGTTTACTTTTTGCATTGCTTGGGTCACCCAGTAGGGTTTCAACTTCAGTTGGTCTAAAATAGCGAGGGTCAACAGCAACAATAACGTCACCAACCTTAACTTGCGCAGTTAG
>CAYJCI010000142.1:2366-5612 GCA_964368595.1 uncultured Desulfovibrionaceae bacterium | reverse complement strand
GCATAAAAATTATGCCAAATGGTATGAGAAATTTCTCGCTCAGTCATTCCAACACAAAGCTTTTTTGACAACTGTTCATGTAGTAGTTCATCTTTTTTAAGATGCTTATTTTCGAGTAGTGCATTTTGCAAAGCCTTAGTATGCAAAGATTCTGCTTTACGTAATATATTAATTTCATAAATAGTTTTTTCAAAACGAGCATGGTCAAGAACAAAATCACCAGCCACAAAATCAACATTTTTCAAGCGTTCCTTTAACATGTGCGCTAAAGACCATGGTAAAGCGCGCATTTCAGCAGCAACGCAGTCACTCAAAGGCGAATTAAAACCAGCACAAATTTCAGGAATACTAGAATAAGATTTGAAGGTTGCCATATGCATTAAAGAGCTTTCTAAATGGCATCTATTCTCACCCTTACGCACCAAAAGCACTGGCTCACCATCAAGTGGTAACCAAAGCATTCCATTGGCCCTGCTTCCGCTTAAATAGTAAATATTTGTACGCGAAAACACCAACAAGCCTTGAGCATCTGGTGTTAACTTCCTTAAAAGTTTACGGCACTTTTCATGGCGCAAGCGTAATTCTTGAGGGGGGATTTGCAATGCTGTAAATGACATATAATTACTCCACACAACGTATTGAAAATTCTTGGCCAGTAATGGACTTACCACCACTTGGTGTAACTTCGTAAGTGTTTTCAACCCCAACCATGCCAAGACCAGGAATACCAACTTTTGGCTCAATAGCTAATGTCATACCCTCGATTAGTGGCTCATCAAAGCGATTTGCAATCACAGGATATTCATCCACAACAAGGCCAATTCCATGCCCCAAAAATGGAACCTTATTCTGCCCAAGACCCATAAATCCTTCACTTATTCCAAATTTATCTGCCCTTGCTTTGGCATCTACCCAAATTTCAGAAGGAATAGCCCCAACTTTCAAAGCTTCTGCAGCTTTATTTTGTATTTCAATGCAAGCATCATGGGCTTTTTTTATGTTATCTGGCATGTTTTTTTCATTACCAGCAAAGTAAACTTGTGTTTTATCAGTATGATAACCTTCAAGCAAAAAACCAATATCAAGGGCAAGTAGCTCACCCTTTTTCCAAATGATTTTTGCATTTCCCATATAAGGTGTGGATGGATGATGCCCCATTAAGCCAAGCGGCCCATTAAAGTGGCTAGGATAATTACCATTATCCCCTGCTGCAATGTGGCCTAAAAAGCACTCCTCTCCAAAATTACCCATGCGATTAATGCCACCATGCCCAAGCTTAAAAAATACATCCCAAGATAGCCTAGCCACATCAAACTCACTCAGACCAACGCTTAAACGTTGCGGCATAATATTATAAAGAGCTTCATGGTGCCTAGCCCCTACAATTCGCATTTTATTTAATTCCCAAGTGGTCTTACGAGAGCGAGCCTTAGCTAGAACCATATCCCCGCTAATAAAATTATGGCCTTGAAAAGTATTTTGTAATTCATGGCATAAACTCCACGCAACGGCCCCCATCTCCACAGCTATTGTTGCTTTACTGCCTAAACCATTAGCATTACAGCAAGTTAACACATCAGAAAAATCAGTAAAATGCTGAATATTTTTAATGGGACTCTCAAGCCTAGCCCTATCTAGGGCTTTGCGTAAAAATAATATAGGCTCACCTTGAATTGGTAACCATAAAAGCCCATTGCCCAATGTTCCACTTAAATAATAAATATTTAAGCGCGAAAATACTAAAAGCCCAGCCATGTCTGGGTTTATTTCTTGGCAAAGAGTGCGGCACATACCATGCCTGAGTTCTAACTCTTCCTTGGGCAACATTTCCATATATTGTAATTCATTAGCCATATATCATCCTTAAAGAATAAATGAAATATATCAAAATCGCTTGCGGAGATTATTATTTTACTGCAATTCTTGCAAGGCTTAAGAGCATAGGAAAAACCAAGCTTGAAAATTGAAAAAAGTTGCGTTTTTTTTAAACTTTATATAAATTGTCTCTCTGTTTGAGGAGATGGTACATGTTTTTGGATGGAACAATAAAGTCATTACTCCAAGATGCTAAAAAAATTGCAATTATTGGTGCAAAAGATAAAGATGGTCAACCTGTCAATATGGTAGGTCGATATCTAATTTCTATGGGCTTTAGCATCTACCCTGTACACCCAAAACGCGAAAATGTTTGGGGTTTACCTACCTATAAAAACATCAACTCGCTACCTGAACCAGTTGATATTATAAATGTTTTTAGAGCATCAGCCCATTGTTTAGGCCATGCTCAAGAGGTTTTACAATTACCATGGCAACCTGCATGCTTTTGGATGCAGTCTGGCATTAGCTCAAGCGAAGCTGGCCAACTCTTAGCACCTCAAGGCATTAAAATTATTGAAAATTTATGCATTAAAACTGAACATGAAAGGTTACTGTAAATGACTGGTGAGGAAGTTTTTGACTGCCGTATGTGCGGCCACTGTTGTGAAGGTGCAGGCGGCATAATTGTTAGCCCAGATGATTTAGTGCGCATTTGTGAGTATTTAAATGTTTCCTCTGAAGAATTTAGCAATAAATACGGCATAGTACGCAATGAAAAATTAACCGTTCGCACTGGTGATGATGGTTTTTGTATCTTTTTTGTTCAAGATAAAGGATGCTCTGTACATGAAGGCAAGCCTAACATTTGCCGTGCTTGGCCTTATTTTCGTGGGAACATGATTGATGAGGACAGTTTATTTTTAGCCAAGGATTTCTGCCCAGGCATTAATCCTGAAGTTGCACATAAAGATTTTGTGCAAGCTGGCGAAGATTATCTTCAAAAAAATAATTTAATTGCCAATGATGCCAAAACACAAGCTAGAGCATTAATAAAATAATTTAAGTTTATGAAAAAAAGCCGTCAAATCAGCCTAAAAGAATGCTACAGCATTCTACAATTAGAAAGCGATGCTACACTTGAGGATGTTAAAAAATCCTATCGTAGACTTGCTTTTGAATTGCATCCAGACTTAAACCCCACTGTTAGTGATGCAAGTGCTAGATTTCAACGCTTAAATGAGGCCTATGTTGCCCTTTCTCAAATTTTACAAACAGAGGAAGGCGCAAGAAAAGCATCAGCCAAAAAAGAAGAAGCAAAACAAAAAGCTGAAGATAAAAAGCAAAAAGAAAAAGCAAAAGATCAGACTAAAGAGCAAACTAAAGAACAGGGCAAAAAACAAGAAGAAAAAGCTCAAGACACTAAAAAAA
>CAYJCI010000142.1:0-2266 GCA_964368595.1 uncultured Desulfovibrionaceae bacterium | reverse complement strand
CAAACTAAAGAACAGGGCAAAAAACAAGAAGAAAAAGCTCAAGACACTAAAAAAACTGAAGATAAAAAACAAGCCAACAAAAAAGAAGAAAACAAAAAACAAGAAGATAAAGAACAAGAAACAAAAACAAAAGCTCAAGCTAACCGTCAACGAGCAGCATCTGCGGCTTATGCTAAAGAAGATGTGCTGCGTGACCTTTTGCACGACCCATTTGCAAGGCGAGTTTTTGAAGATATTTATAGCGAAGTAAGCAAACAGGCTGAGCCACAAAAAACAACTAAGGCAACTGCACCGCCCCCTCCGCCCCCACCTCCGCAAGCACCACCCACAGTTGAAGTTGATCTTGGGCATAGTAATAATTTATCCCATTTTGCCAATAACTTTTCTGGTAAAATTATGGGATGGTTTCGCCAACAGATTGATGAAGAGCAAAGCATTAAATTGCCAGCGTCATCTTTATTTGCTGGTGCTAAGGTTCGTTTGCAAATTCGCCAAGGGCTATCAGATGAGGTAAATACCATTGAAATAGTTCTACCTAAGGATTTTGTTGCTGGAAAGCCCATACGCTTGCGTGGCCTTGGGAAGAAGGTTGGCAAGTGGCAAGGTGATTTATACCTTACCATTGAGTGTAAACAAGAAAACGAAAAATAAATTTTATATTGGTTTATAAGGAGTTCCCATGAGTATTGATCAAAACAATGAAAATCAAACCCCAGAAGAGGATTTTGCAGCCCTCTTAGAATCACACAGCTTAGATGCGTCCACTGTAAGTGCTGGCCAAAAAGTTCGTTGTAAAATCATCGCAATTAGCGGTGAAAATGTATTCCTTGATGTTGGCATTAAGGTTGACGGAATTATGGACCATAGTGACCTTATTGGCACTGATGGTAACCCCATAGCTGCTGTTGGTGATAGCATTGAGGCATGGGTTATCACTGCCAATGCACACGAGGTTCGCCTTTCACGCTCCATGAGCGGTGGTGGCGTTGCTGCCCTTGAAGATGCTCGTGATGCTCAAATCCCTGTGGATGGTAAAATCACTGGCCTTTGCAAAGGTGGTTATAATGTTGATGTGCTTGGTAAGCGCGCGTTTTGCCCAGGTAGCCAAATTGGCTTTTTTACCAGCAATGACAGCGAAGAACTTGTGGGTAAAACAACACAATTCCTCGTAACTCGCATTGAAAGCAATGGTCGCAATATTATTGTATCACGCCGCATGCTTATTGAGCGTGACCGCGCTGAAGCCCTTGAAAAGCTAATTAGTGAAGTTAAAGAAGGCGATACCGTTGAGGGCCAAATTACTCGCATTGCGCCATTTGGTGCTTTTATGGAAATTGCCCCAAGCATTGAAGGCATGATTCATATTTCTGAACTTTCTTGGTCAAGAGTTGGCAATGCTGATGAAGTTGTTAGCCCTGGCGATTTAATTCGTGCAAAAGTTCTATCCATTGGTAAAGATCCTAAGGGTCAAATTAGAATTTCACTTTCTCGCAAACAAGCTGAAGGCGACCCTTGGAATAATGTTGAAGGCCGCTTAAATGCTGGTGATATATTAAAAGGTCGTGTTGTACGCCTAACCCCATTTGGTGCCTTTGTGGAAGTATTGCCAGGCATTGATGGACTTGTGCATGTATCTGAAATGTCATGGACAAAGCGTGTTAATAAGCCAGAAGAAATGCTTGCTGTGGGTGACGATGTTTCTGTTAAAATTAAAGATCTTTCTTTTGAAAATCGTCGTATTTCACTATCCATGCGTGATGCTGAAGGTGACCCATGGGCAGAAGTGGTTGAAAAGTTTGCAGTGGGCAGCATGGTTGAAGGAACTGTGGAAAGCCAAGCAAAGTTTGGCTTCTTCATAAATTTAGCTCCTGGCATTACTGGTTTACTACCTCACGCCGTCATTAAAAACGCTGAAAATGCTAAAGAATTAAGCAGCCTTGAAAAAGGACAAAGCGTTACTTTAATGGTTCAAAGTGTTGATAAAGGTGCTCGCCGCATAGGCCTTGCACCAGAAGGCGCAGAGGCTAAAGAAGATAATAATTGGAAAAATCATGCTGTTAGCTCTCATCAAGGCGAATTTGGTAGCCTTGGCCTAGCATTAGTTAATGCTATGCAAAAAAAGCAATAGTTAAAACTTTTTGAAAGCAGAGCTTTTGCAAACGTCAGACTATTCTCTTAAAGTAGCTTTCTAAAAAATATAAAGCCTCAAATATCCGTCTAGGGCATTTGAGGCTTTTTCTATTTAAATATCTTTAACTAGTTGATG
>CAYJCI010000141.1:0-5639 GCA_964368595.1 uncultured Desulfovibrionaceae bacterium | reverse complement strand
CGTAGGCGACGCTTGCGATAGCTTGTGTCGTACAGGACGTGCGACCAAGCGTAATATATTTGGAGGAATTATGGATAAGGACGATATTTTACTGGATACCGAAGATCGTATGATGAAAGGCGTTAGCAATATGGACAGAGATTTTGCCAAATTGCGTACTGGCCGTGCCACAACTTCATTGGTTGATGATATTAAAGTTGATTATTATGGAACCCCAACTCCCATTAATCAGTTGGCCTCAGTTTCCATACCAGATAGCCGCAGCATTGCCATTCAACCATGGGACAAAGGCGCTTTTGCTCTAGTTGAAAAGGCTATCATGAAGTCTGATCTTGGCCTAACCCCAGTGAATGATGGTAAAATTATTCGCATTGCCATTCCTGCCCTTACTGAAGAACGCCGCAAAGAGCTTGTTAAAGTTTCTCGTAAATATAGCGAAGATGCTAAAATTGCCGTTCGTAACGTGCGTAGAGATGCCAATGAAAGCCTTAAAAAGCTTGAAAAGGATAAAACCATCTCAGAAGATGATTTGAAAAAAGCCACAGACGAAGTGCAAAAACTTACAGATAAGTACGTGGCTGAAGCTGACCTTAAGTGTCAGGCCAAAGAAAAAGAAATAATGGACATATAGTAATTCGTAAAAATGAGTAATTTGACTGCATTAGATAAAATTTGAGATGGCCCCATGCCTTCTAAAAATTTCATCTTTTGTGCATTTTATCCATTTTGAATGAATTATTAATGATACATTTCGTTGAATTGATTAATATATGATTGAAAACTTACCAAGACATATTGCCATTATAATGGATGGTAATGGGCGCTGGGCGCAAAGCCGAGGGCTTTTGCGCACTGATGGGCATAGGGCTGGTGCTGATGCTGTGCGAAAGATTGTCACAGAATGCCGCAAGCTTGGCATCGAGCATTTGACTTTATACACCTTTTCGCATGAAAATTGGAATAGGCCCAAGGATGAGGTAAGTACGCTTTTTTCTTTACTAGTTGAATTTTTGGGTAAGGAAGTTCCGCTCATGGTCGAGCAGGGCATTAGCCTAAATATATTGGGCGATATGGAAGCCTTGCCCCTTGCTGCACGTACTGCTCTTAAACATGGTATAAAACGCACAGCTAAAAGTGATGACAGGCCAACGCAAATGCAACTTAACTTGGCTTTAAATTACGGTGGGCGTAATGAAATTTTGCAAGCCGCAAAAAAGCTTATTGCCAATGGTGTTGCAGAAGAAAATGTGACCGAAGAAGAATTCAGAAAGCATTTATATACAAAGGATATGCCAGACCCTGATTTGGTAATCCGCACCAGTGGTGAGGTTCGTATTAGTAACTATTTACTGTTTCAATGTGCATATAGTGAATTTTATTTTTGCGATACTTTATGGCCTGATTTTGCTGAAGAGCATTTACACATGGCCTTGCAAAGTTATGCAACACGTAACCGCCGTTTTGGTAAAACACAGGAGCAAACTTAGTGGCAGGATCTTTCCAAGATTGCGGTAAACGCATGTTAACAAGCCTTGTGATTGGAAGTATTATAGGCTCAGCCTTGTGGTTTCGTGGTGTATATTTACTCCTAGTTGTGCTTGCTGTTTCTGCTGTGTGTTTATGGGAATTTTATTCTTTATTCTGGGGTAATACGGGGCGTATGCGTACTCGTATTTGTGGTATTTTGCTTGGTTGGGGTATGCTTGTGCTTACTTGGCTTGAGCGTCCGCATGATGCCTTGGTTTTTTTAGGTGCAGGCTTTATTTTAACTGCCTTAAGTTTTCTATTTCGTATTGATGTTATTGATGAAGAAGATGATTTTGCCCCAGGTAGTATCTTTATAGTTGGTCTTGCTTATATACCATTGTTATTATTGCCATCTGTATATTTAACTTCGCCTAAGCTTATCTTTGTTCTTTGTGCTGTTATTGCATCTGATGTAAGCGCATATTTTATTGGAATTCGCTATGGGCGGCATAAACTTTGGCCAAGAGTAAGCCCTAGTAAGAGTTCTGAAGGTGCACTAGGTTCATTGGTGGGCTGTGTTATCACCTGTGTAGCATTGGGCCTTTGGCTTGGCGTTGCCTCTTGGTGGGCCTTTGCAATGTTTGGCGTGCTTTTAAATGCCTTTGCTCAATTGGGCGATCTTTTTGAATCAGCCTTAAAGCGCGCTGTGGGGGTTAAGGATTCAAGTAATCTCCTGCCAGGTCATGGCGGATGTCTTGATAGGCTTGATAGTATTTTATTTACATTACCTGTATTTGCAGTTGTAGATCAGTGGTATAAATTCTTCTAATAACTGGTGTTTTTATGTCATACCCTTGGCCTGCGCAGTCAGAAAATATTAGCTATATATCGCAACCACCATCAGAAGAATGGGTAGCTAGCAAACGAAAAATTGTAATTCTTGGTAGCACTGGTTCCATTGGTAGTAATGTCTTACGTATTATTGACCTCTACCCAGGGCATTTTGAAGTAGTAGCCCTTGCTGGTGCTCGCAATGTGGCCTTATTGGCTGAACAGGTAAAGCGCTATAAACCTCGATATGTTGCTGTCTATGACATAGCCTCACATGACCTTTTACGCAAACTACTAGCTAAACACGAAAGACCAGAAATCCTTTACGGTCCAGAGGGTTATACTTTCATTGCTTCGCTTGAAGAAGCAAATACTGTTCTTTCTGCTCAAGTTGGTGCAGCGGGGCTTCGCGGAACCATCGCCGCAGCCATTGCTGGCAAGGTCATTTGCCTAGCCAATAAAGAGTCATTAGTGCTTGCTGGTGATTTAATTCGTAGTATTTGCAAAAAAACAAATGCCTGCATTTTACCAGTTGATTCAGAACATAATGCTATTTTTCAATTGCTTGCAGAGCGAGATGCTAAACATGTTAAGCGCATTACCTTAACTGCATCTGGTGGCCCTTTTGTGGGGTACAATCGCAAACAACTACAAAATGTAACAGTAAAAGATGCTTTAAATCATCCCAATTGGAGCATGGGTTCAAAAATTACCATTGATTCAGCAACCCTTATGAATAAAGGTCTTGAGCTTATTGAAGCCATGCATCTTTATGGAGTTGATGAAGGTAAACTCAATGTTGTTGTGCATCCGCAATCAATAATTCATTCTTTGGTAGAATTTGTAGATAATTCCTTCACAGCTCATTTGGGCAGTGCTGATATGCGAATGCCTATAGGTCATTGCCTTATGTGGCCTAATATGTTAAATGTTGGAGTGAAAGAGCTTGACCTTGTATCACTTGGGAGCTTGACCTTTTCAGAACCGGATTTATTATCTTTTCCATGTCTAGCTTTAGCCATGCGTGCTATGCGTGAGCGAGGCGGACAATGTATTGTATTAAATGCTGCTAATGAAGCGGCTGTTAGTTTATTTTTAGAGGGCCGCATATCCTTTATGGATATTTCAACCCTTGTAGAAGTTGTTATGAATGGGCATGACGTCCTAAACTCCAAGCCATATAGTACCTCCTGTACCATGGCTAGAGGTAGCATGCATGCACAATCAACTATGTCTGTAAATGCCATTTTGGCTTTAGATGCATCAACTCGCAGCAAGGTATACTCCTTAGCTGGCGTAGAGGAAATTTTGTGATTATTAGTATAATATCAGTAATTCTTGTCCTTGGTGGACTTATTTTTATTCATGAGCTTGGTCACCATTTGATGGCTCGCTCATTTGGAATGGGTGTTACTACGTTTTCTTTAGGTTTTGGCCCAAAATTATGGTCAAAAAAGATTGGTAAAACTGAATATTGCCTCTCTGCAATCCCCTTGGGTGGTTATTGCGCGCTTGTGGGGCAAGATGATGATGAAGAACCAACCGAAGGTTTTGAGCGTGAAGAATACTTTTCGCTTCGCCCAGCTTGGCAGCGCCTACTAGTTGTTTTAGCAGGCCCTGTAGCAAACATTTTATTAGCGTGGATACTTTGCGTTGCCCTTGCTTATGGTTATGGCCAATCTCACCTTTTGCCAGCCATTGGTGCTGTGCAAGAAAATAGCCCTGCTGCCGTTGCTGGTGTTAAAACTGGCGATGTTATTTTAACAATTAATAATAAGAATATAGAAGACTGGCCCATAATGGCAAACGCCATTAATGAAAGTCAGGGTAAACCTATGGCCATTAGTGTACAACGCGCAGGTCAGGTAAAAAATCTTAGCGTAACTGCAAAAGCAACCACACAAAAAAATATTTTTGGTGAAGATAAGCAAACTTGGATCATTGGGATTAGAGCCTCTGGCCAAACAGCCCATGAAGACCTTGGCTTGTTTGAATCCTTTGGGGTTGGAGCGCAGCGTACATGGGGCATGCTTGAACTTACTTGGACTGGCTTTGTAAAGCTTTTCCAACGTGCTGTACCCATGGAGCAAGTGGGCGGGCCAATTATGATTGCCCAAGTGATAGGCGAACAAACAGCAGAGGGCCTTGGAAGTGTGCTAGCCATAGCAGCACTTATTAGCATTAACTTAGGTATTCTAAATCTACTACCTATTCCAGCGCTTGATGGTGGGCATATTGTATTTTTTGTGTTGGAGATGATTTTCCGCCGCCCAGTGCCTGTAAAGTTTAGAGCCATAAGCGGTCAAGTGGGATTTTTCTTACTAATAGGGCTAATGATATTTGCCACATATAATGATATTATGCGTATCTTTACTGGTGGCTAATGCTTACTTGTGTTCTTAATGCTTCTGAGGGCCAGCTTAATATTGTGCTTGGCACAGTTGATGGCATTCTTTGCTCACAAAGTTGGGCAACCTCAGCAAAAGGCCCCATTAAAGGCGCGGAAATATTAACTCCTGCCCTAGATGCCCTATTTTCCATTAGTCCATTTAAAATTAATGATGTTGAGCGTTGGGCCTGTGTTCATGGGCCTGGCAGCTTTACTGGCATTCGTTTAGTACTTGGCACTGTGGCTGGTATAAGGCGAATTACAAAAGCGCAAAATGCCAGCATAGATTTTTTGCAGGCTTTGGCTTTTGATGCTCATAATATTTGTGAACAAATGCTGAAAGCTGATGTGCAAAAAGTTTGGACTTTAAGCCATGCCCGCCGAGACATGGTGCATTGCCAGACATTTAGCCTAAATAAAAATGACCTGCCAAAGCCGCTAAATACAGCTAGACTAGCCATGATTGATGAAGTTATTAAAGAATTAAGCAATGAAGATAAACCCTTAGTCATAGGTAGCGGCTATGCTAAGAACAAAGATTGGTTTGATTCACATTTGCCCAAAGATACAACTGTTATTGAGCATGTGAACCCTAGCTCTGAAGCTTTGTGGCAATTAGCCCTAAAAGCAAACTATCATACAAATGATTTAGAACCACTTTACACGCGACCTTGTGACGCTGTGGAAAATCTTGATTCCATTGCCAAAAAACAAGGCATGGAGCCAGCCTTTGCTCATGCTCGCTTGGAAGAATTGTTGAAACAAAATAATTTTTAGCAAAATTAATCTGTTTAATTAGTTGATGCTGAAAAATGCGCTTCCACGCATTTTTCAGAAAGACACGCTCACTCCAAACACCGCTTTGCGGTCGCAGGAAATGAATTCCTGCTTGTTTTCCGTGGCGCAAAATTTGAGCTTTGCTTAAATTTTGTTAGCCGCCGCTTGAAAAACC
>CAYJCI010000140.1:3488-5640 GCA_964368595.1 uncultured Desulfovibrionaceae bacterium | reverse complement strand
ACCTATGGGGGCCTGACCTTTTTGCAGAATTTGCAGGTGTTTGCAGCTATTGCGGGCATCACTTTCCCATGGAGCCAGAGTGGTATGTGCAAAATGTATTTGATGAAGGTTCAGTTTTTGAATTTAACAATGCCATTGAAGCTGGTAACCCCCTAAACTTCAAAGATTTTGACGCACGCATTCAAGATGCTCAACAAAAAACTGGCGCCAAAAGCGGTTGTGTAACCTTTGAGGCTTGCATTGATGGCGTAAAAATCATCGTTGCCATGCTTATGGGCACTTTCCGTGGTGGTTCTGTGGGTGCAGCTGAGGGGCAAAAGTTTGTGGAAGCAGCAGAGCTTGCCATGAAAAAACGCTATCCCTTCATTGCCTACGTTCACGGCACTGCTGGTATTCGCATTCAAGAAGGTACACATGGTGTAATTCAGATGCCACGTTGCACAGTTGCTGTGCGCCGTTATATTGAAAGTGGCGGCCTCTATCTTGTGCTTTATGATACCAATTCTTTTGCTGGACCTGTGGCAAGCTTCCTTGGTTGTTCGCCATATCAATTTGCCATTCGTTCATCCAATATTGGCTTTGCAGGACCTGGCGTTATTAAAGAAACAACCGGCATTGACATTCCACCTCGATATCATCGCTCTAACAATGCCCTCTCTCGTGGTCACATTCAAGGTATCTGGGATCGCCGCCACGTACGTGCCAACTTAAAGCAAGCCCTACTCACCATAGGCGGGCGTAATGTATATTACCGCTAAAGCCTAATTAGGAAATATTATGTTAGATGTTACTGCATTACTCGATGAAATAAAATCCTCACCCTATGAGGAATTGCAAATTACAGCCCCACATACTGGCACTGTTAGCTTTGCTGCATTAGATAAAGGCAGCGAAGTTTCTGGCCCGCAAGGCATGTGGAAGGAAAAGCCAGGCTCACTACTTGTAACCATTGAGCGTGAGCACAATCCAAAGCCAATATATGCACCACAAAAAGGTGAAATATGCCACATAAACAAAGACCTTGAAGGAAAATTCGTTGAAGCTGGCACAGTGCTATTAACCTTGCGCCACCCCTTTAGCAAAGCTGAAGTGCAACAAAAGATTTTAAAACGCGCCTTGCATCTATTTGCAGCGCCAGAGCGTGCTAAATACTATTTTACCCCTGAGATTGACAAAAAAATCCGTGCATCTGGTGCTCAATCTGTTTCTGTTAGCGAAGGTATGGAGCTATTTATTATGTCACGCATGAAGCGCGAAGCTCCGCTACATTACAGCGGCCCAAGTGGTGTAATCTATGCTGTTTACTTTAAGCACACAGAAAATATTGACGCAGGGCAACCACTCATTGGCGTATGCCCACCAGACCAATTGGCTGCCATTGAGGAAGTTGTGCTAAGAGTGCAAACTGAATGGCGTGAGATGTAGGATAATTTATGGGCAAAGCTTTGCAAATTAGGGTCAGTGCCGTTACTTGGAATGAAGACCTGCTTGAAAAACTCTGGCCTCAATTAACTGAGCTTGCCTTTAGCGTGCCACATAGCCATAATAAACGTGGTGTTTTTGAAATGGTGCAATGCCTTAAAGATGGCCTGCACTTTGTAGATTGGTCAAAAGAGCGTAAAGAAAAGCTTGGGCCACACATTATTGAAGCCGCTGATATTATGCAAAAGCTAGAAAATGCCCTTGCTAATTGGAATCCCCATGAAGCCAATAAATTAAGTGATCAATTGGAAGATGTGCTTAGCACATTAGAACAAAATTATATTTAACATAGTAAATTGTCTGGAGAAAGCATGCTAAACAGAGCCATGATTATAGGCCGACTAGGCCAAGACCCTGAGCTAAAATACACCCAAAGTGGTGTGCCACTTTGCAACTTAAATATTGCCACATCAGAATCATATCAAGATCGTGAGGGCAATAAAGTTGAGCGTACAGAATGGCATCGTGTTTCTGTATTTCAACGCGCTGCAGAAAATTGCGCCACCTACTTACGCAAAGGCAGCCTTGTTTTTGTTGAAGGCAGCATAAATACTAGAAAGTGGCAAGACCAACAAGGCCAAGATAGATACACCACTGAAATAAGAGCACAAAGAGTTCAGTTCTTAGATCGCCGTGGTAATGAAGATGGCGGCGGCTTCCAAGGTGGCGG
>CAYJCI010000140.1:0-3388 GCA_964368595.1 uncultured Desulfovibrionaceae bacterium | reverse complement strand
CAAGGCAATTATCAAGGCAATCAAAATCAAGCAAGCAATAATCGCCCTCAACAAAATAGCCAACGAGATGAAAATATGGGTTCGCCCTTTCCTTCAGAGGCTAGTGGTATGGACGATATCCCCTTCTAATAGCTTGTTGAAAAACAGTAAATTGTTGCGTCAGAGGGCATTTTTGGTCAGATCATGGGGGAAAGACCCCACTCACCTCCCAAAAATGCCCTCTTCCTTACACTTCACTATTTTTCAACAAGCTATGTAAGAAATTAAAAAAAGCCTTTCACAAAAGTGAAAGGCTTTTTAGTATCTTTTGCTTATGTAAATATAAGCAGTTACCCTTTTCCATATTATAAATTCATATTATTTGTAAACTGCACCACTAGCAGCCGAACTAACAAGCTTTGCATAGCGGCGCAAGATGGGTGAAGTTACTTCCTTCACCACAGGGACATAGTTCGCCCTACGTTTTTCTAATTCCTCAGCACTAACCATTAAATCAAGTACACGGTTTGGGATGTCAATGCGTATAATATCACCATCTTGCACAAGGCCAATATTGCCGCCGTCTGCTGCCTCTGGTGAAATATGCCCAATGGCTGCACCATTAGTTCCACCAGAAAAACGACCATCAGTTAACAATGCAACATCCTTGCCTAAACCCATGCCAGTGATGGCTGCAGTTGGGGAGAGCATTTCACGCATACCCGGCCCACCCCTTGGACCTTCGTGAGTAATTACAACAGCATCACCCTTCTCTATCTTACCATCTAAAATTGCCTGCATGGCATCTTCTTCCGATGTAAAAACCTTTGCCTTTACATCACGGCAAAGCATTTCTTCAGCCACGGCAGATTGCTTTACCACCGCACCCTCTGGGGCCAAGCTTCCCTTTAAGATGGCAATGCCACCTTGCTTAGAATATGCATTATCAACACTGCGAATTACATCAGCATCACTAATACTTGCCTGCAAAGCCTCTAGATTTTCACCCACAGTATTAGTGGTAACAGTCAAGGCAGATTCATTTATCAAGCCAACTTTTTTAAGCTCTGCCATAACAGCGGGAATGCCACCAGCCAAATGCAGCTGCTCAATATGATGCTTACCAGCAGGCGAAAGCTTACATAAATTAGGCGTCTTGCGGCTAACTTCATCAAAAATATCTAAGGATAAATCAAGCCCAGCTTCGCGGAATATGGCTGGCAAATGCAACACAGTATTAGTTGAACAGCCAAGCGCCATGTCCACAGCCACAGCATTAGCAATGGCCTCTTGTGTTACAATGTGAGATGGGCAGATGTTTTTTTCTAAAAGTTCCATAACCTTCATGCCAGCAGTCTTTGCAAGGCGAATCCTTGCTGCAGATGTGGCTACAGTTGTGCCATTATATGGCAAAGCAAGGCCAATGGTTTCTGATAAACAATTCATGGAGTTAGCAGTAAACATACCAGCGCATGAACCACAACCAGGGCAAGCACCTTCGGCAAGTTCTTCAAGCTCACTCTCAGTCATAAGACCACGCTTAACACGCCCAACACCTTCAAAAACTGAAATCAAATCCGACCTTGCACCATCCTTACCAGCAAGACCTGCCTGCATGGGCCCACCACTTATTAATATGGAAGGCACATTCAAACGCAACATGGCCATAAGCATGCCGGGCACGCTTTTATCGCAATTTGGTATAAAAACAAGTGCATCAAATGGGTGAGCACAGGCCATAATTTCAATGGAATCAGCAATAATTTCACGAGATGGCAAGGAATAATGCATACCAGCATGGTTCATTGCCAAACCATCACATACAGCAATGGCAGGAAATTCCAAGGGAACACCACCAGCTAAACGTACCCCAGCCTTCACAGCCTCGGCTATTCTATGCAAATGTATATGGCCTGGCACAATTTCATTGGCACCGTTCACAACACCAATAAGTGGCCTGTCCATCTCCTCGCGTGTAAGCCCAAGAGCATACAACAACGACCTATGTGGTGCTTTTTCCAATCCTGCTGTCATTTTCTTGCTACGCATATATTTTCCTTTTTTATTTTTTTGAGATTTTGGTGGAAGGGAAATTTTTTAAAAAATTTCCCTTCCACCAAACCCCCATACCTAAAAAACTTTTAATGCCATTCCCTTTGGGAATGGAAAGTTCTTACATTATTATTCATACTAGCATCAAAGCCTAAGCATCAATTAAACATAAATCCCACTCAAAGCACAAAACATAAAAGCCCCTCAGGGCACTGGTTTTTGTGAAG
Organism: uncultured Desulfovibrionaceae bacterium; assembly: GCA_964368595.1. Lineage (GTDB taxonomy): Bacteria > Desulfobacterota > Desulfovibrionia > Desulfovibrionales > Desulfovibrionaceae > CAYJAD01. Next base: position 1,130 of record CAYJCI010000140.1, on the reverse strand, counting down.
TGCAAAGCACGTAGCAAAAACCCAAGTGGCTCGTTTTTGTCTATTTTGTGCATATTTTCAGATTTTTTCTTGTGCCAAGGTAGAAAATTTTTTCCTGCGTCCGACCCAAAGGGCTTGTAGCCGTTAGGCGAGGCACGAGCCTTATGGATATCGTGCGTCTGGACGAGCGGCCTTAGGGCCGTGCGTATAAGGAAAAAACTTTATAACGAAGGCACAAGAGAAAAGATAAATATCACACTATCGGACAAAAGTTACAAAATCACCACCAAACACCAAAGACTAACCCTACCAAAACAAAAATTATCAAAGTGCTACAAAATAAGACAAATATTCCTGATTACCCTTTGGCCCTAAAATGGCCGAAGGCACAAGACCCTCATATGTTAAACCTAACTCCTCAGTACAAAAATGCACCACCTTATCAATGGCCTCTTGCCTTGCTGCCTCATCTTTAACCACGCCCTTTTGCGTTTGATGCGGCCCCACCTCAAATTGTGGCTTAATAAGAGCAAGAATTTTGCCCCCATTATCCAGCCATTGCATACAAGGCCCAAGCACCATGGTCAAGGAAATAAAGGAAACATCGGCCACGATCAACTGCACCTTCTCAGGAATTAGCTCCACAGGGGCTGTGCGTAAATTGGTTTTTTCAAGGCTTATAACTCGCTCATCACTACGCAAACTTTCATGCAATTGATTATGCCCAACATCCACAGCATAAATGCGCTTTGCCCCATGCTGCAATAAACAATCAGTAAAGCCGCCAGTGGAGGCACCAGCATCAAGACAAGTATAATCTGTCACATCAAGCTTAAAATATTCCAATGCCGTTAAAAGCTTATAAGCCCCACGGCTAACGAAACGCTCTTTCTCAGCAAGGCTAAGCATGGTCGTATTCACATACATAGTGCCAGCTTTATCAACTCTTATGGGCGGATTGCCCACAAAAACTTGCCCTGCCATAATTAAACGCTTGGCTTGCTCACGACTTTGAGCAAGACCTTGCTCATATAGTAACTGGTCGGCACGTAATTTTGTTTTGCTCATGGGCCTTGGTATAGCGTTTTTATTAATTAAAGGCTAGTTTTTTAGCAGTGTAGCCTTGCAAGAATCATGGTATTATAATTGTA
>CAYJCI010000139.1:0-5693 GCA_964368595.1 uncultured Desulfovibrionaceae bacterium | reverse complement strand
AATTCATTCGTCATGACTCAAGTGTATACTGAGTATCTCATGAATCATCAATAAAAGGGTGACGTTGTCTATTGTTATTTTGTATAGATAAGCATATTATGGAGAAAGATACACAGTATCACGCTTTTATCAGCTATACAGGTAGTGATAAAGCAGAAGCTAAGTGGCTGCAAGATAAACTTTATAAATATCGCTTGCCGAAAAAATTCCGTTCGCTATTTTTCGCAGGAAAGCGTCCCAAATGGAATATCTGGCGCGACGACACGCATCTGTCTGCTGATTCTCTATCCAATGCAATAGGTACAGCCCTTAAAAATTCTAAAAAACTCATCTTAATTTGCTCACCTGAGGCAGTAAGGGATAGGGGCATTGACGACCATGAGCAAGCTCAGATACATCAGACGGGGATTTTAAGAAGGCATCTCGCATACAGAGCCAGGAAAATTGGATGGGTATCGGCAGAGCTTCAGTATTATCTAGATGCGCATAATCAGTGCATTAAATCAGTCATACCCTTTATTGTTAAGCAAAAAGATCCGAGCGAAATCGACTCTTTCAAAGAATCAATACCTCAGGCTTACCTTCAAATTTACGAACAAAATAATACTCAGAGAGATGCTTCAAATAATGCTATTATTAATGCTGATGAGCATTTATTTATTGTTTTGAGAGGTAAAGGTCTATTAACTAATTATATTGAAAAAGAGCGTGCATTTATACGCATTGTAGGATTACTAACAGGGATAGCATATGAAAAGCTGTGGAATCCATATAAGAGAATGTTAATATGGAAATACACGATTTCTTTTTCTCTTCTTCTTCTATTATTATTGTCAGGTGTTGCGCTATGGGACTTTTTTAGAGTGAAAAATGATTATTATGCCGATTACGTTGATGAAAATGGACTACCTGCTGGGATTATTCCTTTAGATGAAAATGCTCTTAGTGCTCGATCTGCGCACTATCGCTTTGAGTGGACGAACCGCTGGTTTTTTGAACAGTCCGGAGGAGAGCTCCAGCGCGTGGTGTACGCAAATTCATCGGGAATTCCTTGTGATCACTATTTACCAGAAAGACATGACAGGCCTGCCATCCAAGTTATTCGCGGGACGAGTCTATTAAGCGAGAATTCTAAACAAGTGAGCATAGAATACCAAAACTCACAAGGTATTGCGCTGCATTCTATACAGGTGAATATAGGAAAGAATCACTCTATCGATATTAAATCAATTGATTTAGAGCACTCGCGATCACTAACAAGTAATCCGCAGTCTTCTAACTCTGTTTATACGAATACGGAAGAAGAATTTTCTAAATCTGAAATCAGACGTTTTGAGTTAATAAGGAATGAAAAAGGGCATATAGTAAAACGAATTTATAGCCGATATAATGGAGAGCGCGAACCTACGCGTGATGCCGATGGAATTGCGGGGATCAATTATATCTTAGACGAGTTAGGGCGTATCACGAAGATGACTTATCTAAATATAAAGGGAGAAGCGCATGCGAATAAAAGAGGCGTATCTTCTAAAGTGTATGTATACGATAAGCATGGTAATATCTTGTCTTGCGAGTATCTTGATATAAAAGGTAATCTAATACTTAACGAGAATAATTGGGCAAGAGTCGAATTCGCAACTGCAAAAAATGGTAATATTAATTTAATAAAGTATTATGATGCTAAGAATGACCTTACTATTAATTCTTCAGGAATTGCTATTTGTAACTTAAGTTATGATGAAGCTGGCAACATTTTCAAAGAAGAATATTTCGGTCTTAAAGGAAATAGGGTATACTGTGATAATGACTTTTCTATAAGAGAATATGTATATAATGATAGAGGCCTACGTGTGGAGGAGCGTTACTTCGGTCACGAGTATGAGAATATACTAAACTCACAGGGGTATTTTTCTGCAAGCTTTGAATATAATTCAGATAATCAGATTAAAAAAATTGCATATAGCGGCAGAGATAATAAAGCTACAATTATCAGTCAGGGCTATTCCTCTCTAGAGAATGAATACAATGAAGATGGCAATAATATTCAGCAATCTTATTTCGATAAATGCGGTAATCGTGTCCTCTCAATTGATGGTTACGCTATAGTAAAGTTTCTCTATGATGATGATAGAAATGTAATAGAAAAATCTGTTTATGATGTACATGGAAAACCCATTGGAGAATATGATGGAGTGTCAGTTATTAAGAGTGCATATGACTCGCGAGGCAATCGTATTTCTATGTGTTATTTAGACCCAGCAAGTAAACCTATTATGTCTAGAGATGGATATACTATGTTGAAAAATGAATATGATACAGCAGGGAATATTACTAAATCATCTTATCACTCTGATATTGACGGGAAGAATCTCGTCTTGAATAATGAGGGTTACGCAATCAAGGAAGATAAATTTAACGATGTGGGCTTTGTGCAAAAGAGTTCATACTATGGCACTAATGGAGAATTATGTTTAAATAATTACAATTACGCAGTTGAGTCTAAGTTACATACATTAATTAACAACTTGACTAAAATTAAATATATTGATTTTAACGGAAAACCAGTTTATCACGATGATGATTATTATAACCCAGCTATTCACAACAAACATCATGATATTGTCGATGTGAGGACTTATCTTGATGCAAAAAAGATACCTACCTATAACAGCAATGGTGTCTCAACAATTGTTATAAAATACGACGATAAATTGAATGTTATCAATGAGGTTTTTCTCGATATTAACGGGAAAGCAGCTTTAAACAATGAAGGAATTGCATCAGTGAATTACACATACGATGAGAGCGGAAATCAGATAAAGAGTTCATACAGTGGAGTAGATGGCAAAGCTATTCTTAACAAAAATGGCTTTGCAAGTATGGAAAACAAATATGATGAGCGTGGAAATATGATAAGGGAGTCTTATTATGGGGTAGATGGCAAAGCTATTCTTAATAAAAAAGGTTTTGCCAGTGTGGAGAACGAATATAATGAGCGTGGAAATCAAACAAAGGAGTCCTTTTATGGAGTAGATGGCAAAGCTATTTTATATAAAGGAGGCTCTGCAAGTGTGGAGACTGAATATGATGAGCGCGGAAATATGATTAGGCAGTCTTATTATGGTGTAGATGGCAAAGCAATTCTTAATAAAGATGGCTTAGCAAGTGTTGAAAACGAATACGATGAACGCGGGAATCAAACTAGAGCGTCATATTATGGGATAGATGGCAAAGCTATTTTATATAAAGGAGGCTCTGCAAGTGTGGAGACTGAATATGATGAGCGAGGAAATATAACTAAGGAGTCCTTTTATGGGGTAGATGGTAAAGCAATTCTTAATAAAGAAGGCTATGCAAGTATAGAAAACGAATATGATGAGCGAGGTAACAAAACAAAGGAGTCCTTTTACGGGGTAGATGGTAAAGCTATTCTATATAAAGAAGGTTACGCAAGTTTGAAAAATGAGTATGATGAGCGCGGAAATTTGATAAGGCAGTCTTATTATGGGGTAGATGGCAAAGCTATTCTTAATAAAAAGGGCTTTGCAAGTGCCGAGGCTGAATATGATGAACGCGGGAATCAAATAAAGGTGTCTTTTTATGGCGTAGATGGCGAAGAAATTCTTAACAAAGAAGGCATTGCAAGAATAAAAAGCGAATATAATGAGCAAGGAAATCTAACAAAGGAGTCCTTTTATGGGGTAGATGGCAAAGCTATTTTATATAAAGAAGGTTACGCAAGTTTGAAAAATGAGTATGATGAGCGCGGAAATTTGATAAGGCAGTCTTATTATGGGGTAGATGGCAAAGCTATTCTTAATAAAAAGGGCTTTGCAAGTGCCGAGGCTGAATATGATGAACGCGGGAATCAAATAAAGGTGTCTTTTTATGGCGTAGATGGCGAAGAAATTCTTAACAAAGAAGGCATTGCAAGAATAAAAAGCGAATATAATGAGCAAGGAAATCTAACAAAGGAGTCCTTTTATGGGGTAGATGGCAAAGCTATCCTTAATAAAACAGGCTTAGCAAGCATAGAAAGCGAATACGATGAGCGAGGGAATCAAACTAAAGTGTCTTATTATGGGGTAGATGGCAAAGCTATTTTATATAAAGAAGGCTTTGCAAGTGTTGAGACTGAATATGATGAGCGAGGAAATATAACTAAGGAGTCCTTTTATGGTGTAGATGGTAAAACTATTCTTAATAGAGGAGGCTTTGCAAGTATTGGGATTGAATATGATGAGCGAGGAAATATAACTAAGGAGTCCTTTTATGGTGTAGATGGCAAAGCAATTCTTAATAAAGATGGCTATGCAAGTGCGGAGACTGAATATGATGAGCGCGGAAATATGTTGAGGGTGTCATATTATGGGGTGGATGGTAAAAATATTCTTAATATAGACGGCTTTGCAAGTGTGGAAAACGAATATGATGAGCGCGGAAATAAAACTAAAGTGTCTTTTTGTGGTGTAGATGGTAAAACCACTATGTGTCGATTCGGATTTGCCAGTTATAGATCCGTTTTTGATGAAAAATCGAACCTTATAAAGCAAACGCTGTATGATGTCAAAGGAGAGCTTTACAAACGAGGGTTTGCAACACAAGTGTGGAAATTTAATGAGAGAAATCAGTGTATAGAGATATCGTACTTTCATGATGAGGACAGCAAAATACCTGCTTTGACTTCTGGGACCAGTAGTGTTATGAGATATGCTTATGACAACCGCGGAAATATTGTAACACAGTCATATCATGATGCATCTGGAAATCGCGCTTGGGTAATGCATGATGTTTTTTATACCTTCTCATATATAGAGAGAGAATATAACGAATTGAACAGAATGATCAGCGAAGCCTATAAAGGAACAAGCGGTGAGCTGATTCGGAATAAAGCTGGTTGGCATTTCCGCAGAATTGCCTACAATGCTACAGGACTTCGGACAGAAACGTCATATTTTGATGAGAATCTGAACCCTGTGATTATTAAAGATAAATATGGACGGATAGTAGAAGAGTTCAATGAACAAGGTATAAAATTAAGCGAAATGTACCTCGATCTTGACGGTAAAGTCACCCTGCATCGACTCGGCTATGCTTATGTGGAGTATGACTATGATCCAAGGGGGAACTTAATTAAAGTATCTTATTTTGGAGTTGATAAAAAGCCTACCATGCACATTGATGGCTTTGCAGCAATTAGGTATCAATATGATGACAAAGATAATATTATTCAAGAATGCTTTCTTGGGATTTCTGACGATCCGACCAATGAAAAGATTATTATGTCAACTGTATTCGGGTACGCATCTCGAAATATTCTGTATCATTTGAATGAGGGCACCCAAACTCAAATTTTTTATGATGAGGCTGGACATGAAATTCCTTATACTCCAGAGTCCGATATCTTTCCTCGCGATTTACCCGATAAGAGTATTGATAGCAATATGAATAGAATATTACAACTTAAGTCGCCCACACAGTAAGCTGAACAAATTACCACTAGATATTTGATTAAAATGGAAGAAATCTGGCATAAGTAACCCTTGTTGGCGATTTTTCTAAGAAGACTCCGCTCCGTCCTCCTCTCAGCCCTGTGCCTCCAGCTCTGTGCCCACCCGTAAGCTTTTGTTGTGAAGGATTTTTGCTTATTAGATGATTTTTTATTATTTTTTTCTTGTCATAGGACATGTGAT
>CAYJCI010000138.1:0-5740 GCA_964368595.1 uncultured Desulfovibrionaceae bacterium | reverse complement strand
GACATGGCATGGGACAGTGCTTTAACAACTTACTCCCTATTAACCATTGGTGATGGTCTTGTATCTACCATTCCTTCTATTTTAGTATCAACTGGTACTGGTATCTTAGTATCGCGCGCTGCTGCTGAAGCTAAGATGGGTGAAGAGTTCCTAGCACAATTAACCTTTAATACCCGCGCTTTGCAAATGGTATCTCTTGTGCTCTTAATTTTTGCCATAGTGCCTGGCTTGCCAACTATACCATTCTTAATCCTATCCGTAGTGTGTTTCCTTGCAGCTCGCATGACAGCACGTGAAGAGGATGAAGATGCTGAAGCAAAGTCCAATGCTAAAAAGGCTGCCAAAGGCCCAGGCACTGCTGATACACCTGAAGAAGTGCAAGCCTTGCTACCTCTTGATGCTCTTGAGCTTGAAGTGGGCTATGGTTTAATCCCGCTGGTTGATGAAAGCCAAAGTGGCAACTTGCTCTCACGCATTCGCTCCATACGCAGGCAATTTGCGCTGGACATGGGTGTAGTTATCCCAGCCTTGCACCTACGTGATAATTTACAATTAAAGCCTGGTCAGTACGCCCTGTTAATTAAGGGTAACCAAGTGGCCTCTGCAGAAATATTGGTTGATCACTTCCTAGCTATGGATCCTGGCAATGTTACCAAGCAAATTAGCGGTATTGCCACACGTGAGCCTGCCTTTAACTTGCCAGCTCTTTGGATTCCTGATGCTCAGCGTGAAGAAGCCATGCTTGCAGGCTATACAGTAGTTGACCCAGCAACTGTTATTGCAACACATTTAACTGAAGTATTCCGCAAGCACTTGGCTGACTTCCTAGATCGCCAAGCCGTGCAGGGACTTTTGGACACATTGGCCAAGCATTCACCAAAGGCTGTGGAGGATTTAGTCCCTGGTACATTGCCGCTAGGTGTTGTGCAAAAAATATTACAAACACTTGTGCGTGAAAATGTAACCATTCGTGACATGCAAACAATAGTCGAAACCCTAGGCGATTATGGCCCAAATATTAAGCAGGCCGACATGCTGGCAGAATATGTGCGTGAGCGTTTATCCCGCTCCATAGTGCGTCCATATGTTGACAGTACCGGAGGTTTGGCTGTCTTAACACTAGACCAAGAGGCCGAACGTGCTGTACAAGAAGGAATACGCCAGACTGACGGGGGGACATTCCTATCCTTAAACCCTGTGGTGGCACAAAAACTTATTCAAAGCGTTAATAATGCCATTGAAAATGCAGTGCAAGCTGAAGGTCAGCCCATACTACTTGCCTCACCCATTTTAAGGCCGCATTTAGCACAGCTTATTATACGCTTTTTGCCTACAGTACCGGTTATTTCTCAAGCTGAAATTCCGCCGGACATTCACTTGCAATCTGTGGGCGTAGTGGGGATTGATTAATGCACGTTAAAACTTACACAGGCCCAAATACCCAAGCGGTACTAGCTCAAGTTAAAGAAGAACTTGGCTCAGAAGCTGTTATCCTTAGTAGCAGGAGCTTTCGTAAAGGCGGGGTTCGTCTACATGAAGTTACTGCTGGTGTGGAGCGTGGCCCAAGCGCCAATGCTATGACACAGCCTAGCAGCTCTAATAATACAGCAAGCTCCGCCAGCTCTCATGCCGCACAAACTTTGAATAATATAATAAATAGCGTTCAAAATAATGCAGGCTTTGCTCAAGCTAGCCAGCCAAGCCCTCCCGGTTGGAGTGAATGGCATAAAGAATGGCTTCAAGTAAAAGAACATCTTTTTGCATTAATGAAGCCCTCCATTCAATTGGAAAGACTTACACCAAGGCAAAGAGTTGCTTTGGAGTATTTGCAGCGCGAAGGTGTATCTGACGTTGTGGCTTTAGAATTATACCGCCGCTTGCTTGTAAGCCCTGGTGCATCTGTGCTTGAATCATTAAGTGAGCTTGTGCCTGTTAAAACTTGGAATAATTCAGAGTGGCCCCAAAGATTGCACTGCGTGGCAGGGCCATATGGCGTGGGTAAAACCACCACAGCCCTGCGCATGGCTTTGAGCTTAAGGGCAAAAAATCCTGATTTGCGCATAGCCTTTATTAATGCTGATTGCCAGCGTGGTAATGGCAGGCTTATTTTACGCCACTGGGCAGAACTTTCTGACTTTTCATATGTGGAAGCAAGAGATAAACATAGCATGGAAAAGGCCCTCATAGCCAATGCTCATGCTGATAAAATATTTATAGATATGCCAGGGATTGGGCTTGATAGCACACTGCGTGAGGTCAAAGCATCCCTTGGTATGCAAGGTGAAATTTGTGAAGATATGGCAACACATATTGTACTTTCACCAACTTATGATGGAGCGCAAGTGACGGCATTCCTTCAACGTTATAGCACTGATGGAGCTGCAAGCCTTGTTTGGGCAAAGCTTGATGAAGCCATTAGCTACGGCGCCATAGTCAATGCGGCTGCTGCCTGTAATATTCCTGTGTCGGCTTTATCCTTTGGAGCGGAGCTTCGTGATACGCTTGTAAGTGCTACAGAGTCACAATTGTGGCGGTTAATTTTCAAAAGACAATTACCAAATGGCTCAGATAGCCATGATAATAACAATCGGTAGTGTGGGGGGTTTTTATGAGTGATACTTTTCCTTTAGTAGTTTCCGTAACTTCAGGTAAGGGCGGCGTTGGTAAAACCAATTTATCGGTTAACCTTGCCATTGAACTTGCCAAACGTGGAAAGCGAGTGGTGCTACTTGATGCAGACTTGGGCCTTGCCAATGTTGACGTCTTGCTTGGTTTAACACCACAAAAGAACCTCTTTCATCTATTTCACGAAGGGGCAGATATTCACGATATCTTATTTGAAACTCCCTACGGCTTTTCCATCTTGCCAGCATCATCTGGCATGAGTGAAATGCTATCACTAGATACAGGTCAAAAGTTAGAACTACTTGAAGCTGTAGATGTTTTAGAAAAGGAAGTGGATTTTATGCTAGTGGATACTGGGGCTGGCATTAATGATAATGTGCTGTATTTTAACCTTGCAGCCCAAGAAAGGCTAGTGGTGTTAACACCAGAGCCAACTTCACTTACCGACGCTTATGCCTTAATTAAAGTTCTTAAAACTACCCACGGTGTTGAGCATTTTAAGGTGGTCATAAATATGGCTCAAGATATGCGCATGGCAAAGCAAGTATTTAGCAGGTTATATCAAGCTTGTGAGCACTTTTTAAGCAATGTAAGCCTTGATCTTGTGGGTATAATTCCAAGAGATATTGCAGTGCGTCACTCTGTTATACATCAATTGCCTGTTTGTGTTGGTAATGAAAAATGCGCAGCAACAAACGCCATTCAAGGTATTGCGGACAATATGCTTGAATGGGATGTGGCAAAACATATGGATGGCAATATTAAATTTTTCTGGAAACATTTATTATTTCAACAATAAATATTAACTAAATTTGAGTTTTGACGATATAATACTGTATGGGCTCACTATGTGAGGGAAAAGCTATGAATGAAGTAAGAGCTAAAAAAACCGATTTTCCACCTTGGGAAGAAATGGAGTCAGGGCATACTGCATGGGGCGATTTTGCACCTTCAGAGCAGGAAAGCATAGTACGCCATTATGCACCCAAGATACGCTTTCTCGCTCTGCGTATTAAGGCTAAACTACCCAAGAATATTGAACTTGGTGAGATGATTAGCGCTGGTACGCTTGGGCTAATGGAAGCACTTGGTAAATTTAAACCGCAACTGGGCGTGCGTTTTGATTCATATGCTGAGAGCCGCATACGTGGTGCTATGCTTGATGAACTTCGTAAGCTTGATTGGTTCCCTCGCTCCTTGCGTCAAAGGGTGCGCCAAATTGATAATGCCATTCGCAGCGTTGAACATGAACATGGACGCCAAGCAACTGAAGAAGAAATACAAGAAATAACAGGCCTAAGCCCGCAAGAAGTGCGTCATGGTCTTGAAGCCTTACATAATCAATTATGGGTGTCACTTGATGCTGTGCAAGATATGGTTAGCACAGAGGGCAAATCCTCTGAAGAACCATATCAAGCAACCGCCATGCGTGAGATGATTGAGCGGGTTGCCCCCCTTATTGACACATTGACACCAAGAGAAAAGCTGGTATTATCGCTTTATTACACTGACGAACTGAATATGCGTGAGGCTGCCGAAGTAATGGGGATTACTGAGGGCAGAGTTTCTCAATTGCATTCGCAGGCCTTAAAAAGATTGCGTCAGGCGTTTTTCGATAATTATGGAAAATCTGAAAATTTATTATAAAGTTTCTATTTGGGGAGGAAATTATGGGTTATGATCCTGATATGCGTGTACTAGTAGTGGATGATTTTTCTACAATGCGTCGCATCGTGCGTAATATTTTACGACAGCTTGGTTTTAATAATGTGGTGGAAGCTGATGACGGCTTAACCGCATGGGAAGTGCTAAATCGTGAGAAAATTGACTTTGTTGTATCTGACTGGAACATGCCTGGCATGACAGGTATTGACCTTTTGCGCAAAGTACGTGCAAGCGAAGACTATGAAAAAGTTCCATTTCTTATGGTAACTGCTGAGGCACAACAAGAAAATATTTTAGAAGCTGTGCAAGCTGGTGTTTCAAACTACATTGTAAAGCCTTTCACCGCAGATACTATGAAGCAAAAAATCGATAAGATTTTTCCTTAAATTTAAGGGCTTGGTGAGCTTTTTTTGTGTAGCTTGAAGTTAATTACAACATTAAATTTCTAACTCTTAATTTGTTGGGGTTTTTGTGTCTGAAGTTCAAGAAAAAACGCAAGAAGAAACTAGCTCACCTGATGTTGAGGTTAGTAGTAAAGCCGATGAAAAGGTAGCCCTTGACATCGAGGATGCTGATTTTCTGAACGATGATGAGGAAGAAGAGGAAGCACAAGAATCTGAGGAGCAAGAAGGCCTTGAAGAAGGCGAAGCCCCTGTAGATGAAGAAGCTGGCAAGAAAAAGAAAAAAATTATTATAATTGCAGCTGCACTCCTTGTTCTATTGCTTGGTGGGGGAGGGGCTTATTGGTGGTTTGTAATGCGTACACCGCCGCCACCACCCATTGAACCAGAGATTATAGTTGTGCCAGATGTGCCAGAAGTAGCACCTCTGCCAACAGAATTTATTGTATCATTTGAACCGTTTTGGGTGCCTTTTACTGATGAAAAGTTAGGCGAAGTATTCTTAGTATGTAAGTTTGCCATTGTAACCAAGGATGAGCAACTTATGTTAGAATCACAAAACAAAATGGCATTGTTACGTGATGCTGTGTTCTATTATCTAGTAAATAAACCGCATCACTTCTTGGTGGACCCAGCCAATGTACACACCATTAAATCCGATTTATCTTCGGTGTTTAGTGGATACTTGGTGGGTGGTAAGGTTGAAGATATGTTGTTTGAGAGTTATTTAGGAAAGTAGGAGCTTGGTATAAGGTTTTAAATTAATGGCGCAATAGCTCAAACTAGGGAGCTGTATTATGTCTATCGACGCTACCATTGCAGTACTTTATGCCCAAACTGGCTTTACTAGCCGTGCGGCACATGATGCTTCAACGGGCCCACAAGCGGCTCTTGCTATGTCACGTGCCATTGCCAATGAAATGTCCAAGCTTGAAAAACAACAAATACAGTCTGTTGAAGATACCGTCGAAGCACGTTTGACCAATGATAATCAAGATGGTCGAGGTGGTGGAAACTTTGGCAGCCGTAGAAGAAATCGGCAACAGATG
>CAYJCI010000137.1:0-5777 GCA_964368595.1 uncultured Desulfovibrionaceae bacterium | reverse complement strand
ATTGCCATTGAACATGGAATGACCTTAAAAGATGCTTCGGTCTATCATATTCAATACCCTTACAGGCAATGGTGCGGCCGGTGGTGTGCTTAGTAATATAGAAATTGAAAATACTGGCACACTTAACACAGGCTCAGGCCGTATTGAAAAAGTAACTAATAATGGCGGTGCGGTTGAAATTAAGGGTAATACCGAGGTTGAAGAATTTACGCAAGATGGTGGCGGTACAACTAAGGTTGAAAAAACACTTATAGTTGAAAACCTTACCCTTAATAGCGGCACAATGGACGTAGGTAGTAGCACTGCTAAGGCCGATGTAATTGCCCAAAATGTTGTAGGTGGCGGCAATATGATCTTCCACGACCCAGCTTGGGTTGATGCTGTTAACCTTGATGCCAGTTCTGGTGAGGCACAAGCCTCACTGGATAGTGGCTTAAATGCTGGCGATGCTCAAATCGGCATGAAAAATGGCGTGGGCTTGTGGTTAATGCCGCTTTATGAATGGAGCACTGTTAGCGGCATGAAGTCTGATGGCTTTGCCTCTGATTATAAAACTGGTCTTGGCGGCATGGCAGTTGGTGCAGATTATACCTTTAATAATAAGTATCGCTTGGGTCTTGCCTTTAACGTGGGTGCTGGTCACACTCAATCAAGTGGTGACTTCTTCGATGGTACAAATAGCTTTGATTTCTGGGGTCTATCACTCTATGCTGGCTATAGACATGAAAACCTTAGCCTAAGCGCTGATATTGGTTATAGCGGCATAAGCAACCAAGTAAATCAAGATACCATGACCACACTAGGTGCAAGCCGTGTGAGTGCGGATATTAGCTCACAAGTGTGGACATTTGGCCTAAATGCTGAATATGTATTTAAGACTGAATTTATGGACATTGTGCCGCATGTGGGTGCGCGCTTAATGAGCGTTACAACCAATGCCCATGACCTAGAAAGTAGCGGGCAAACCATGTATGAAGTGGAAAGCACAACTCAAAATGTTTGGTACTTCCCAGTGGGTGTAACTCTAAGTAAGGACATAGCCACAGAAAGCGGCTGGACATTTACTCCAAAGGTTGACTTGGGCTTTATTGCCGCAGCAGGTGACTTAAATGCAAAAACTAAGGCCTCCATGCCGGGCGTTGCAACAAGCATGGATATCGAAATGCAAAACGTAGACGGCTTCGCCTTTAACGGTGGCTTGGGTATTGACCTTGCAAATGCTGATAATGGCATAAGCCTTGGCCTTAATTACAACTTGCAAGCATCAGAGCATGAAACAGGGCATATGATCTTTGCAACCTTTAGATATGAGTTCTAAGATAAAAATTGATTAAGCTTTGCTAAGTCCCTTGTGCATATGCATGAGGGACTTTTTTATATGTATCCACTGTGTTTAACTTTGAATATATGCTAGAAGCTATGAATATGTATAGAGAAGTGATTTTGACACTAGAGTATCAACTACAAATCACATGATACTAGCATGGTATATATCTTCTATACGTTGCGTAACGCTGTGCAGGTTATACTTTTGTTTCCAATGATGATATGCCATTTCTCCCATATTTTTGCGTAGTGTGCCATTACTCATTAAAAATTTGATGGCACTTGCCAATGCGTCAGCATCTTGTGGTGGAACAATGAGACCTGTAATGCCATCTTGTACTACTTCACTCATACCACTACCATATACAGAGGTGGCAATGCATGGCTTTCCTGCACGCATGGCCTCTAGCAGTACCATACCAAAAGCTTCACTACGCAAGATAGAAGGTAAAATAAAAATATCACACTGACTGTAACATGATTTTAACTCATTGTCGTCAACATTACCCGCAAAAAAAATGCGCTCTTTTAATTTATATTTATTAACAAGTTGTTCTAGTTCTTCATGTAATTCACCCGTACCCACAAGGCATAAATATGCATCTGGCACAAGTTTTAGAGCATTTAACAGTACAGAAAAACCTTTGTAATGCGACAATCTGCCAACTGCTAATAAGTTTAGCTTTTTATCATGCTTTACTTGCTGCATGAAATTTAGGGCGAGCGTATGCATATTATTTTGTATATTACCTTCTTGTGCTAAAGCTAGAGGAATAACAGTACATTTATCTTTAAATGGCTGTAGAAAAAGACTACTTTTTAAGTAATTTTGCGAAGTAACTATAATTCTTTTCGCCCGTTTCAGGATGATTTTTTCAAAAAACCGCCAACAGTACAACAAGCCTTTGTTAATTGTATTATCGGGAAATATTACATCAGAATGCCAATGCAAAACTATTGGCTGAGGACAAAGAAACGCTACCCACAAAGCGGCTATGTTAGGAGCGTGTACATGTATTATATCTGGTTTTTGCCTAAAATAACAATGTTTTATAATAGCAAAAAGTAATCCTAAAGAAAATGGAGCATAGCCTCCAATATTTTTTTGAACGCTATAACGCTCAACGGTTAAATTTTGTATTTTGATATTTGGAATATTAGTTGTAGTTTTGCAAGCAAGTACTGTGAGCACATGCCCATTTTCAACCTGTGCCTGAGTAAGTGCATATAAAAAACTTTCCATCCCACCCACATCAGGTGGAAAAAATTTACCTACTTGCAAGATATGCATTATTTTTCTTCTTGATTTACGATGTTTTCAATGCTTTTTATGCGATACAATAAGCTTGCTTGTTGCTGTGTTAGTCTTTTTATTTGTATTTTTAAATGTGTCCGCTCTATATCTGCCAGAAGCAAACGAATTAAAACAATCAGGAGTACAAGGATCACAAAAAATATGTGGGGATGGGTTATTCCAAAAAAATGACCTATCTCATTAAATATTTTAGGAAATAAACCCATAAAAAACACACCCACAGCTCCAAAACACCACCAAAGTGCGTAAGAAGGGTGCAATAATGAGCGTCGCAGTAAATAAAAAATCAATAAAATGCCAATTATTGCAAATATAGATACAATTAGAGTGTGTGAAGTCAACATTATAAAACCCTTATTCTTAGCGTCTTGTTATGGAAATAAGTATAGTACAGAACATATAATAAGCTACTTTGAACCATGATGAAAAAATATGTGATGCACCTATTTGGCGTGGTAACATATGCACATCTAATTCCTTTATTATAAAACCTTTCTTCCGAGCTAATAAAAGAATACCAATATCTTGATATTCAAACAACAAGCCTTCCCTCTTAATTAGAATACGAGCTGCTTTAGAAGTGTAGCACCTGAACCCCGAAGTAAGGTCTTGTATTTTCAAGCCTGTTAGAATGC
The DNA here is from genome assembly GCA_964368595.1 of uncultured Desulfovibrionaceae bacterium. GTDB lineage: Bacteria > Desulfobacterota > Desulfovibrionia > Desulfovibrionales > Desulfovibrionaceae > CAYJAD01. The sequence goes on along the minus strand of CAYJCI010000137.1, from coordinate 2,501 downwards.
GAAATAAACTCCAAGCAAATTTTCTAGCTTTACTTCCCCTTTGTGTACATGAACCAATAACAATATCTACACAACTATTTAGCGTGTTTAATAATTTTTCAATGTCACGTGGATTATGTTGTCCATCTGCATCTAAAGTAATAATAATATCTGCTCCCATGTACAACGCATATCGCATACCTGTTTGTATAGCCCCCCAAGCTCCTAAGCGTAGTGATAAATCTAAAACAATAGCTCCAGCTTGCTCTGCTAATTTAGCGGTATTGTCCGTACTACAATCGTTTACTACAACCACATTATAATTCAAGCTTCTTACTTGTTTTACAATTTGTGTAATGGTTGCACTTTCGTTAAATGCAGGAATTACAACAAAAACTTGATCATTACACTTCTCATTCACGGTAAAACTTCCCATGCACCTGCATAGTCATAATCAATGGCAATTGGTTTAAAACCTTGAATTTCCACATTGCTTGCCATTAAGCGTAGCGGCAGAGAACTTAGACCATCCTTGGTAGCAAAATATACCCATTTTTGTTCAGGCGGAATGATAGCAAAAATGCCCTCAGTTTGCGGAAAAGGAGGAGTTAAGGGATTGTCAGCATCTCCATAAACAGCATGTACGCCCGTATAACTATTATCAATAACCTTTTGGGGCAAAATTAAAAGCTTTTTTGCTCTGTTGTAATAAAAATCTTCCCTCTCATAAACATCCAAATATGGGCGGAGGTCTTGCGCTTGAGCGTGACGTTTAAGCCCTAACGATCCCCACCAACGTGAAAGTTTAAGAATACGCTGAGAAAAGTAAATATATACTTTACCTTGTGGGAACAGCCAAGCATGCAATGACGGCGGCAAAGACTCTTCTTGAAGATTGTTTGACATAAAAATTCTTTCCAATTTTTGCCACGCTACATCTTCACTACCGTAGTGCTTAATCAGTGGATTTATAGCATTAACCCCACGCAAGCTAAAAAAACGTATCCAGCGCCTTGCAAAAAGCGTATTTTCTGTCATAAAGGGCCGTGAGGCAATATGTGCAGTAAAAGCATTTTGTGATCCACCGTCAAATAATGGTTTTAACCTTGCTCTTGCATACAAAAAATATCCATCATCCCACCAATTCCAAACGGGGGCCTTGCTATTTGCATCGTTGCGTAATGCTAAGGCAATGGCATCATGTTCTTTTTGAAAATAAATCTTAGGCTGCCACTGCCAAATCCATTGTCCAAAGCAAATAGCTATCAATAGCGTATATGAGATTAGGCCAAGATAGTAGTATTTTTTATGGGTAATTTTAAGCCATTGATTGATATTTTGCCCAAAAGAAGCTACGGCAAGGCCTAGAGGTAAGGCGGCAATATATAAAAATCGCTCAGCAAAAAAACCTAAAATCAATGCTCCTACTGAAGGTAGAAAAACTATAAAAACGGATGGGGAATGTATTGCAAAGCAAATCAAAGCTATTATAAGAAGTACTCCACCTAGCCAATGTCCACCCAATTGTTCCAAACCTTCCCATATGGAAAGGGAATTTAATTCAATGATAGATGAAGATAGAAGGATGTCATTTTTCAAGCCAAGAACCAATTGCATATGATCAAGGGCATAGGCTCGTAAATTGGCTATGCTTGGAGCTATATTGTTAGGCATAATGGCAAAAATAATAGTACTTAAAACTAAAAGAGCTAGCACTACTTGACGGAGTCGCTTTTCAATAGTGTTGCCTGCCCATACAAAAGTTAGCCCCCACAAGCCTATACAAAGCGGTAATAAAACAGCTCCTGGTTTCCACCACCAAGCCAGCAAAAGCCCACTAGTAAATAAAGCAAACCATGCCATTATTTTTTCATGGGGCTTAATTTCTACTTTACGCCTTGGTAAGCTTACATACGCCGTGGCAATTAAACAAATATTCCAAAATAGGGCAATGCCTGTATCAGTATCAAACCAACCCATGCGTGAGCGTTCCAACCATGCGGGCATAAATGAGCCAAAAAATGCCGCACAAAAGGTCATTATTGGCGAAAAATTTAATAATTTTCCCCAAAAATAATAACAAACACATAACAAAAAAGAAAAGATGGCTGGCAACACAAAAGCGATGTTAGTGAGCTCAATACCTGTGAAATTATGTAAATTTGCTGTAAACCATGCTAAAGCAGGAACATTGACATTACCTTGTAAATATTCTTGTGCAGTAGCTAGGTAGAAAAATCCGTCAAGATTACCAATAATTGGGTTACCATCATCGGCATAAAAAAGTGATGGGGAAGCATATAGTGTATTCCAAAGGTATAAATTTGTTATAGCGACGGCAACAATGACGCCAGTCATGGCAAAAAACATAGGATGTGATAAATTTGGTATTTTCATAACGGCACGACCTAGCATACATATAAAGAAGCTTTGCAGTCTTATTTATACACAACGCTTTGTATTTGCTTTATAAATTTTCTTGTATCATATTGCACGGCATGCTGCTCACACGCTTTTTGCAT
>CAYJCI010000136.1:0-5806 GCA_964368595.1 uncultured Desulfovibrionaceae bacterium | reverse complement strand
CGTGAACCTGGGTCAATTCCTATAACTGTTATGGACATACTTAACCTTTTTGTAAAAAAATTATTATCTGATAATTATAATATAAATTTATCATTAACGTTAACGGCTTCGCACCCTTAGGTAGTATTTTTGATTTACTGTCATGTTGATTTGGTCAACATTCTCAAATTTAAACCCTACTAGGGTTAAATTTATATCAAAGTTTTTGAAGGGGGTTTGGAGGAAATTTTTTGATTTTCATTCGTTCACGACAACGGATAGGATGCAAATGGAAGTGAATTCCATTTGCCCGTCTTGTTCTCTCTACGGTGTGCTAACGCACACTATTCCGTAGGTTTAAAGTTTCCCCCAAAAAAATCAAACACTAAAAAAATAAACCCTCAAAAATCTAAATTTGCATAGCAGCGCGAACTTCTGCCACTCGCTTGGCAATATTCTCAGCACCTACAAGCTCAGAAACAAGGGCGCAACATTTGCCACCATGCGCTACAACTTCGCCAATATTGTGGCGTTTGATGCCACCAATAGCTACAAATGGTAAATCAATATTCTTAGCAACATAGTCTAAATATTCATATCCAACTGGCGCGCAGACATCTTCCTTAGTTTGGGTGGCAAAAATGGGGCCAACGCCAATATAATCTGCACCTAATTTTATGGCTTCTTGGGCTTGGGCTGGGCTATGGGTGGAGAGGCCGATAATTTTATCAGGGCCAATGAGCTTGCGAACTTCTGATACGGGCAAATCTTCCTGCCCAACATGCACTCCATCAGCGCCAACAAGCATTGCTATATCAATGTGATCATTAACAATAAAGCAGGCGTTAGCTGCCTTGGTCATGGCTCTTAGCTCTTGACATTCTCTTAGCATGTCTGCGGCTTTGAGCTTTTTTTCGCGATATTGAATAATTTTAACTTGGGCTTTGAGTAGTTGTGCCACAACTTCCACTGCTGAGCGCCCAAGACTTAGCTTAGAATCAGTGAGGGCATAAATATCAGTTTGATTTGGTAAAATTCGAGGCATATTAATTATTTAACCTTTTGACTTAAAAAACATTTATCTTGCATGTCCATAACAGTAAATGTGCCATTTTCATAAAAGCCATAACTGCGTGGTGAGCCTTGCTTTGGTAGGCTTAGGCTACCTGGGTTCCACCAATTAATGTGTTTATAGGCTTCACCTCTTGGCATATGGGTATGGCCTGTAAGTATGATGCTATTTGCCGAAATATTAGCAAAATCTTGTGGTTGAGGGTCATACCTATGCCCATGTGATGCCAGTATTTTTAAATCATCGGCATAAATCCATGCCTGATCAACGAGGGGGAAGGGTAATACGCATTCATCAACCTCAGCATCGCAATTGCCGCGCACTGCCAATATTTCGCATGGTAAATCACCTAACATTTTAGCAACATCTTGAGGTGTATAGCCATGTGGTAGTGGATTTCTTGGGCCATGATAGAGGTAGTCACCAAGTAGCACGCATAAATCTGGTTGTAAGGCCTTAGCCTTATCTTGCAAGAATTTTGCACTTTCTGGTGAGCCGTGAATGTCTGATGCTATTAAGATGCGCATGGAATATCGTCTTTATTTATGGTGATAGCTTCTTCCACTAGCATGATAGGTATGTCGTCACGAATGGGAAACATGATACAACAAGCTGGACAAATAAGGCCTACGTCTTGAGCGTCTTCTTGCTTAAGCACAAGAGCTTTGCGGCAGCGAGGGCAAGCCAGTATTTCTAAAAGTTTTTTATCCATGATTAATCCTTTATGAGCTTTAGTTAAGGAATGCTAATTCATATAGCTTATAAAATCAACGCCACAGCATGATGCTAGGGTGTGCATTTGTCAATAAAATATATATTTGCTATATTAAGCCACCACAAAGGAAAATTATGCAATACGTTGATTTACACAGCCATACTTGCGCATCTGACGGAAGCGATACACCAAGTGAATTGGTCAAAAAGGCCGCGAAGATTGGTTTGCAAGCAATTGCAATTACTGATCATGATACTTTAAGTGGACTTGATGAAGCCACAAAGCAAGGGCTGGAGAGCAATATAGAAGTCATTAGGGGGTGCGAGCTTTCTGTGCATTCTGACGGTGGCGAATTACATATTTTAGGCCTATATATTGATAAAGATGCAATTGAACTTGAGCACACCTTGGAAAAATTGCGCCAATACCGCACAGACCGCAATAAAATTATTGTAGATAGATTAAAAGAGATGGGTTTAGATATTGATTATGACGATGTGCTTAATTTAGCAGGTGGTGACGCTGTAGGGCGGCCACACATTGCCGCAGTGCTTTTACAAAAAGGCTATATAACCTCGATAAGTCAAGCCTTTACTAGCTATCTTGGCTCAAAGGGCAAGGCTTATGAGCCAAAGAAGGTCTTGGTGATTGAAGAGGCGATGCATTTGTTAACTAGCGCCAAGGCCACAATTTGCTTGGCGCATCCTGGCTTGCTTTCTTGCACGGAGAGTTGGCTAAATGGATTGTTGAAGGATTTAAAATTTATGGGCTTATCTGCTATTGAGGCTTATCATAGTGCGCATTCGCGTAGGGATGAAGATATGTGCTTGAGGCTTGCAAGAAATCATGGGCTTGATGTGTCTGGCGGCTCTGATTATCATGGCAAAACCAAGCCGCAGATACAGCTTGGCTTTGGTAAGGGTAATTTGCGTATAGGTGTAGAATTGCTTGAAAAAATAAAGCAAAGACGCTTAATGAATGGCTTGCCTTTGTAGTGTAAAATTTTTATGGATAAATTATTCAAATGGTATTGAGAGCTTTCCTAAAAAATCATCAAATGAAATCATCAATAAAATAAAAAGAAAATAATATGGAAAAGAATAATAAAGTATTGCCAGAATTATTAGCCCCAGCAGGAACTGTTGAACAGCTGGAAGCGGCTATTTTATATGGTGCCAATGCTGTGTACCTTGGTGGCACAGCGTCACTCAGAGCGGCACGGACTTTTAGCGGTGATACTCTGCTTTATGCAAGGCAGATTACCAGGGCTAGTGGTGTGCAATTATATTTTTGTTGTAATGCTTTTCCTCGTCAAGGTGGCTGGTCAAAGGCCATGTATAATTTGGAGGAAGGTGCAAAAGCAGAGGTTGATGCCTTTATTATTGCAGACCCTGGGGTTTTTAGCCTTGCAAGAAAGCACTTTCCGCATATTCCTGTGCATGTATCTACTCAAGCTAATACTTGCAATGAGGGTAGCGTGCGCTTTTGGCAAGAGCAGGGTGCCAATAGGGTTAACACCGCGCGCGAATTAAGCTATTCTGAGATAAGATCCATAAGAAAGGCTTGCCCTGATATGGAGATAGAATGTTTTGTGCATGGTGCACAATGTCTTGCAATTTCGGGGCAATGTTTGCTTTCAGCATGGTTAAATAAGCGCCCTGCCAATGAAGGGCAATGCACACAGCCTTGTCGTTTTCAATATAGGCCCATGCCTGACCAGAGCTTAATTTTGGAAGAATCCATGCGCCCTGACCATGCCTTATGGGAGGTAACTCAAGGCCATGAAGGTTACTCTGCGGTGTGGTCGCCTGAAGATTTATGCTTGTTGTATTTTGTGCCTTGGTACGTGCGTAATGGAATTACATCCTTAAAGATTGAGGGCAGAATGCGTAGTGGCGGTTATGTGGCTCATGCTGTGAGTGTTTACAGAAGAGCCATAGACCTTTGCGCTAAAGGGATTAGCAAGCAAGAGTGGAAGGCTGAGTATGCCAGCATGGTAGATGAACTTACTCTTGGTGCTGTTCGGGCTTTGGGGTCTGGGTTTTTCTTGCCAAATCATCAAGTATTTGCGCCAGCTCCTGAGCAGAAGGCTAAATCCTCAGTGCTTGCTCGCTTGGAGGAAGAAGTGGCAAAAGGTGTTTGGCGTGTGAGCATTCGTAGTAAGTGGGATAGCCGTTTGCCAGTAAAGCTTATGATGCCGAATGGCCAGCGATTGCGGGTTGAAAATTATGGCCTAGAAAACCATAAACACGAGCTTGGAAGCACTGTACACTCAGGCACAGAGGCAAAATTTATTTATGATGTCGAAGGTCTTTGTGCTGGCATCTATATTGAGAGCGAAAATATTTAATTATATTACATAGATATTATGTTGTTGCTTTTTATTGCACATTAACATAATGCTTAGTGCTCTTGTAGTAAAAGAGCACTAAGAGTGCTGGCAAAGTCAGCACCACCCGAAATCAAGCGTAGGTGCAATTTACTTGCACCGTAAGAGCATTGATTTCGTGCCTTGCTGCCAAGCAAAGCCCTTTATTTTTTTAAGTTTTGCTTGGGCAGAGCAAGCTCCTCAAGGGGCTTGTGTTCAATTGGATGCTCTTGTAGTAAAAGAATATATCAAATTACACTATGCCAGCATAGGTAATGTAGGAGAATTTTGGTGGAACGTAGGGATCAACAACAAAAGCGTAAGCCCATAAAGATTGCAAGCAAATCGCCACACGTGGCGTATTTTACTCCCATGTTGGAGAGCTTTGCCGCACGTGATGACCTTAACGAAGTGGTTAAAAATCGCGTAGTTAAATCCTGTGATCTTTTAGACCAAAACGTACCTTTATTTCCCAATGACTTTAAGAAAGAGCATAACATTCTTGATGTTATGTCTACATATGAAGGTTATGATGCTGAGGCTTTAGAGGCCATAAAGCAAAGTAATAAATTTGCCATTGCAGGGCGCATTATGGCCTTGCGTTCTTTTGGTAAGGCGACCTTCTTCCATGTGATGGATCAAAGTGGCCGCATGCAGTGTTATGCTGTTAAAGAAGACATGGGCGAAGCCTATGCCATTTTTAGAAAGTTTGACATTGGTGATATTGTTGGTGTGGTTGGGCATCTTTTCCACACACAAACTGGCGAGCTAACATTGCATTGTGAATCTGTGCGTTTGCTTGCACGCTCCATGCGTCCTTTACCAGAGAAGTACCATGGCTTAAAAGACATGGAAACACGCTATCGCCAGCGTTATGTAGATTTATTGGTTACGCCAAAATCTCGTGATATTTTCCAAAAGCGCAGTCAAATTGTAAAAGAATTCCGCAATTTTATGGAAGAAAAGGGCTTTTTAGAGGTGGAAACCCCCATGATGCAAGCCATCGCTGGTGGAGCAACTGCAAAGCCATTTATTACCCATCATAATGCGCTAGATATGCAGCTATATATGCGTATTGCCCCAGAATTATACTTAAAAAGACTATTAGTTGGCGGGCTTGAAAAAGTTTTTGAAATTAATCGCAACTTCCGTAATGAAGGTATATCCACAAGGCATAATCCAGAATTTACCATGTGTGAATTTTACTGGGCTTATGCCACTTATGAACAGTTGATGGATTTAACTGAAGAACTTTACGGCTACTTGGCTGAAAAGGTTTGTGGCTCAACTCGCATTACTTATCAAGAGCAAGATGTTGATTTAACTCCAGGTACTTGGACTCGATGTACTTTTTATGAATCGTTAGAAAAGATTGGCGGTCATAGCCCAGATTTTTATAATGATATTGACAGAGTGCGTGAGTATATCCGCAGTAGAGGTGAAAAAACCCACGAAAGTGAAAGCCTTGTTAAATTGCAAACTAAATTGTTTGATTTAGATGTGGAGCCAAAGCTTATTCAGCCGCACTTTATTTATCATTATCCAACTGAAATTTCACCATTATCTAGGCGTAATGATGAAAATCCTGACGTAACAGACCGCTTTGAGTTATTCATCACAGGGCGCGAGATGGCTAATGCTTTCTCCGAATTAAATGACCCTATGGATCAAC